>NZ_JANINM010000525.1 GCF_024509055.1 Mesorhizobium sp.
AGGATCGCCGCCGTGCCGAGCAGCGCGATCGTGTCGAGGCTCTTTTCCCAGAAGCCGAGCAGCGAAAGATAGGCGAGCGCCGCGCCGGTGAAGATGGCGACGCGGGGGCCGGCGAGCTGCCAGGCAAGCAGGAGGATCAGCGCCATCGTCACCGGCCATGGCGTGCCGGTGAGAGCATAGGCCAAGGCATCGAGGAAGCCGGACAGGCCGCGCGTGATGAGGCTGAAGAACGTATCTCCCGACTGCGCGATCTGGTGCATGACGGCGTCAAGCCCGGACGACAACGCCGCTTGCCAATCCCTGTTCGATGGCGCGACCGCCAGCCAGGCCGGGGGAGCGGCGGCGGCAAAGCGATAGACCGTGAGCGCAAATATCGCGACGCAGAAAAGCGTCGCGCATGAGGCAAGCACGTAGTTGCGGCCGCTGTGAATGGTCCGGTCCGAGCGCCATCGGGTGAAACGACGTTCAAGCATGCCGTTGGCAAGCAACCCGCTGAGCGCGGCGCTGAGCAGCAGAGTGGCCAGGCCCGTGCCAATGAAACGCGAACCTTGAGCGCGTGCCGCCGTCGCGGTGGCGACCGCCTGGGTCGCGGCGCGTTCAAGAGCCTTTGCCGATTTGTCCAGGCCATCGGCGTTGGCGGCGCCCTGATCCTTCGCGGCCTGCGCCTGCTTGGCCCGGTCCTGGGCTTGTTGGGTCAGGCGCTCGGCGCGACCCTGCTCCGCGGCTCCAACATTGCCGGAGGCGCCGACGCTGATCTGGGCGACGGCCGCCATGTGGAGCAGGAGCGTTATCCAGAACAGGAGCAGGAGGTTTCGCGAGGCTGCCCACACCGGTCCCAGAAGTGCAGCGGCCAGGTTGAACGACCAGGCTCTGCCGGTTGCGTTTCTGATCCTTGCAAAGGCGCGGACGTAGTAATCGGAGCTCTGGACCGCGAATTCGCGGGCGAGCGCGTCCTCAGATCGGGCCTGTCCCTGGATCGGCCTATCAGAACTCGGAGGCACGTGCGTGTTCACGCCGTATCCCCCTTCCTCAGACCATCGAGGATCGACTGCCGGTCGACGATGCCGACAATGTCGCCGCTCCCGTCTTCGACGGCCAGCGGATCGGGCGACGCGGCGGCGATGTCGACGAGGGTTGACAGAAGATCCTGCTCGGCGACGCGGCGCAATTTGCGCTCTTCCGGACCGGGCGACGCGACAGGCCGCATGATGCGCCGCGCGGTGATGACGTTCAGACGCGAAATGTCGGCAATGAACCTGGCGACGTATTCATGCTTCGGCGACGTGACCATCTCTTCAGGCGTATCGGTCTGAATGATCGCGCCGTCCTTCATGATGGCGATCCGATCGCCGATGCGCATCGCTTCGTCGAGGTCGTGCGTGATGAAGATCACCGTCTTGCCCATCGACTTGGAAAGCGCCACGAACTCATCTTGGAGCTGCCGCCTGATCAGCGGATCGAGCGCGCTGAACGGCTCGTCCATCAGAAGGATCGCGGGATCGGCTGCGAGCGCGCGCGCCAGTCCGACGCGCTGCTGCATGCCGCCCGAAAGTTCCTGGCAATAGCGGTCACCCCAGCCCGCGAGATTGACCTTCGCCAGCGCCGCCTCGGCGACGTCGAAGCGGCGCTGCTTGGTCGCGCCCTGGATCTCCAGCGGCAGGGCGACGTTGTCGCGCACCGTGCGATGCGGCAGCAGCCCGAAGCTCTGGAACACCATGCCGATCTTGTGCGAACGCAGCGCGCGAAGTTCGGCCGGCGTCTTGGCCAGGATGTTCTCGCCATCGATGAAGATTTCGCCCGCCGACGGTTCAAGCAGGCGATTGATATGGCGGATCAGCGTCGATTTTCCGCTGCCCGAAAGACCCATCACGCAAAATATCTCGCCGCGGGCAACCGAAATGTCGATGCCTGCGACACCGACCACACAGCCGAAGCGCGCGGCGACCTGCTGCTTGTCGAGCCCTTCGTTGCGGATCGCCACGATCGCCTCGCGCTCACGCGCGCCAAAAACCTTCCACACCGCCTTCATGACGATGGCATGGTCCGAACCTTCCGCCGCAGCAGGCGAAAAGGAGGCCGGAGGATGCGCTTGCATCATCGCCCGCGATCCCTATGCGCAACGGCTTCGTGCTTTCGCCGCGAAGCCGTTGCGATCGGAATTTTTGCCCCGTCGTTCAGTGGCCGAACCACTTCGAAACCGTTTCGGGATTCGCCTTGATCCAATCCTTCGCCACCTGGTCGGCTGGCTTCTTGTCCACGATGATGGAGTATGCCCATTTGCTCACATCGTCAGGATTGAACTGCATGCGTTCGAGAGCGGCGACAAGGTCCGGCTGGCGATCGGCCAAGGACGACGCGTAGGCGATATGAACGGTCGTCTTGGCGTATGCCGATGCAATCTTGGACTTTTCGAACCATTGCGGATCTTCATTTGCCTGGACGACGACGAACTTGGCCGGATCATAAGCCGGCTCTGCGAGGAATTTCAGCTTGTAGCGGGCGAAATTCTGATGTGGCCCATAGCAATACCCGACCCATGGCTTGTCCTGCTTGGCCGCGGTGTCGAGCGCGGCGTTCGAGATCGCCTCGTCGGTCGTCTCCAGGTTGAAGAAATCAGCAAAGCCGTAGTCCCTGGCGCGGACCTTCTCGATATTGGTGGACTGCCAGCCAGGCGCCCCGATCCACATGTTGCCCTTGCCGTCGCCGTCGCGGTCGAAGAGCTTGGCATTGTCGGGATTGGCCAGGTCCGAAACATTCTTGATGCCGTATTTGTCGTAGGTGACCTCCGTCACGCAATAGCCCTGTTGGGCTTCGTAGCTGTTCTCCGCCAGCTTAACCGACTTCTTGTCCTTGACGTATTTGTCGACGAGGCCCTGCTGGTTGGGAAGCCAGGTGTCCGGCCATATGTCGACCTCACCCTTGTTGCGGTCCATTGCCTCCCAGATCACCGGCACAGCCGTGGTGGTGACCGTCGATATCTGCAAACCGAGTTCCTGCTCCGCCGCGGCCTTGATGACATTCATCACCGCCGTCGCGGTCGCGTAGTTCGGATCGGGCATGGTGACGTCGGCCGATAAGGCCGATGTCATTGAGCCGGCGAGCGCTATGGCCGATAGTGCGGGAAGATAAGGTTTCATGACGGGTTCCCCAATCTGGTGTCTTTGTTGATCTTGGCGTCAGGTTAGCGAAACGGGCAGGCAATCCATCCCCTATTCTTCTGCATTAGCAAAAACGATGACACGCATAAGGCCTTGACGCGCAAAGTGCTTTTAACGCTCAGAAATAATCCTGGTCGGGCATGCTCTCCTTGCGCCTGGCGATGAACGCCCGCAGTTCCTCATCTGTCGCGGGGTCGAGGCCGGGGTCCGCGTAGTCGCTGAGCAGCTTCTTCCACTGGCGATTGGCGCGCTGGGCGGCGTCCAGTCCGCCCTCCGAATTCCACTGCTCGAAGGAATTGTTGTCGCTGATCGTCGAGCGGTAGAAGGCCGACAGGAAGTTCGACTGCGTATGGGCGCTGCCGAGGAAGTGCGACCCAGGCCCCACTTCCTGGATGGCATCCATCGCCTGCGCGTTCTCCGACAGGTCGATGCCCTCGAACAGGCTCATCACCTTGCCGCAAAGGTCGGCGTCGATGATGGTCTTCTCGAAGCCGGTCACGAGCCCGCCCTCCAGCCACCCGGTCGCGTGGTTGATAACGTTGGCGCCGGCAAGGAGCGACATCAGCAGGCCCCACGTTCCCTCCTGCTCGGCCTGCGCGTCGGGCAGCTTGGATGCGGAAAGCGTGCCGACAGTGTGGAACGGAACGCCGACCCTTCGCGCCAGCTGACCCGCCGCCAGAACCATCTTTGCCGCTTCCGGCGTGCCGAAGGTCGGCGCGCCGCTTTGCATGGAGATGGTGCTGGCGAAGCTCCCCATCAGGCAGGGCGCTCCGGGATTGATGAGCTGGACGAGCGAGAGGCACGCAAGCGACTCGGCAAGCACCTGCGCCAGCGTGCCGGCGACGGTGCAGGGGCTCATCGCGCCGGCGAGCGTCCATGGCGTGCAGGCAACCGGCTGGTTGTTGCGCGCGTAGACCTTGAGCGACCCCGACATATTGGCGTCGAGCACCAGCGGCGCGTTGGTGTTGCTGACGTTGTAGAGCACGGCATTCTCTGCAACGAACGCCTCGCCGAAGACGATCTTGGCGATGTCGACCGCATCCTGCGCCCGCATGGAGCCGATGAATGCGCCCATGAAAGGTCGGTCCGAATAGCGCACATGCGTGTAGAGCATGTCGAGATGGCGCTTGTTCGCCGGGAGGTCAACCGGTTCGCAGACCACGCCGCCGGAATGATGCAGGTACGGGATCATCTGGTGGATCCGCACCAGGTCACGGAAATCGTTCAGCGTCGCATAACGACGGCCGCGGTCGAGATCATGCACGAAGGGTGGGCCCCAGGACGGGCAAAGCACCGTGTTGTCGCCGCCGATCACCACGGTGTTCGCCGGGTTGCGGGCATGTTGCTTGAATTGCCGCGGCGCCGTCGCCTGGACCAGCTTGCGGCACATGCCGGGCTCGAAGCGGACACGCGTCCCCCTCACATCGGCACCGGCGTCGCGGAAGAGATCGAGGATTTCCGGATCGTCATGGAATTCCATGCCGATCTCCTTGAGCAGGCGGTCGGCATTGGCTTCGATCAGGCTCAACCCCTCCTCGTCGAGGATGTTGAACGTGCCGATCCTGCGGCTGATATAGGGACGCCTCGGTCCTTGCGCGCCGCGTTGCACGAGGCGCGCGGCGCGGCCACGGGAGCGCGCCGGGGATGCGGCTTCGCCGGGTGTGACGACATCTTCCATGGTGTGCCTCCAGACGTTCAGACGGATGCAGCGGGCTGCAGATGGTCCAACCCACGCAAACGCAGATTTCGCGGGTCGTAAGGAGCTTCCCGCAATTCGCGCGCCGCGAGCTCATTACCCAGGATCGAGACGCCGAATTCGCGTTCGGGCACCCCCGGCCTGAGATAGGCAAGCGCCAGCACTTTGTTGGTGCGGAAGCCGTAGCCGCCGCTGGTGATGACGCCGACCGGCCGGCCATCTTGCAGGACGGCGTGGCTGTAGAACGGGAGCCGTTCGCCATCATCCTCGATGTCCAACAGCGCCATCCGCCAGGGGTTCGCCTTCTGGCGCTCCAGCATGGCCTCGCGGCCGATGAAGGAACGTCCGTCCGCCTTGACCAGGGCGCCCAGCCCCGCCTCGAGCGGCGTGCGTTCGGTCGTCAGGTCCGCGCCCCAGCCGCGGTAGCCCTTCTCGAGCCTCATGAAGTTCAAGGCATAGACACCGAAGGGACGCAGGCCGTGCTTGGCGCCCGCCTTGAAGATCGTTTCGTAGAGCCGCCGGAACTGCGCGAGCTGGACATGCAGTTCCCACCCCGGTTCGCCGGCGTAGGACACCCGAAGCGCCGTCACCTTGATGCCGGCGATCCTGATCGTCTGCGCGGACAGCCACGGGAAGGCCTTGCTGGAGAAATCGACCTCGCTGACCGCTTGCAGGATCTCGGCCGCGTTCGGTCCCATGACGCCAAGGACACCTCGCCTCTCAGTGATGTTCTCGATGACGACACCGGGAAAGGAGGCCGACCGGGCGCGAAGCAGGTCTTCGTCATGCCGTTCGGCCAGCGCCGCGCCGGTCAGGTAGAAACGATGCTGCTCGAGCCGCGTGACCGTGAATTCGGAGGCGACGCCGCCTCTCTCGGTCAGAACGTGGATGAGACCGATGCGGCCGAGGCGCGATGGCGGCGTGTTGGCGCCCAGGAAAGCCATGAAGGCTTCGGCGTCCGGCCCACTCACCTCGAACTTCGAGAATGCCGAAAGGTCGATGATGCCGGCGCTGTCGCGCACGGCGAGGCATTCGGCCCCTACGGCGCCCAGCCAGCCAGGCCGTTTGAACGTCAGTGGCGGGTCGCGATCGATGTTCCCTGTCGCGAACCAGTTGGGCCGCTCCCAGCCATAAGCAGCGCCCAGCACCGCACCTTGCGACAACTGGATGTCGAGCGCCGGCGTGGTGCGGCGCGGACGCCCCGCCTCGCGTTCCTCGTAAGGGTAGTGGACGCCGAATTGCAGGCCGAAGCACTCCACCGCCTTGTCGACGCGGTAATCCCGGTCGGCATAGTTGCCGAACCGCCGGGGATCGATGGCCAGCGCGTCGCGCGGCGGCTCGCCGTCGACGATCCAGTCGGCGAGGAAGGCGCCGGCTCCGCCGCCTTCCATCACGCCCATGCTCGATCCTGTCAGAAGCCAGCCGTTCGGGAGGCCGAAAGCAGGTCCCACCAGCGGGTTGGCATCCGGCGTGAAGGTGATCGGACCGTTGACCACGGTCTTGATGCCGGCATTGGCGAGCGCCGGCACGCGTTCCATCGCCAACGCGATGATATGCTCGACGCGGTCGAGGTCGGGGGGCAGCAGCTCCATGCCGAACTCGGGCGGCACGCCGTCGATCGCCCATGGATGAGCCGCCTTCTCGTAGGGCCCGACGATATAGCCGTCCCGCTCCTGCCGCAGATACCAGCTCTCCTCCGGATCGCGGATGATCGGCAGTTCCTTATCGCCGGCCGCGATGCGCGCGGCAATTTCAGGCACGGTATCGGTGACGACATATTGATGCAGCATCGGCACGACGGGCAGGTCGATGCCCATCATCGTGCCGACCTCGCGGCACCAGGTGCCGGCCGCGTTCACCACGTGCTCCGCCCTGATGTCGCCCTGCGCGGTGCGGACCAGCCATTCGCTCGACGCGGTGCGCTCGATCGACAGCACCGGATTGTGCCGGACGATCTCGGCGCCGCGTGAACGCGCGCCCGCAGCCATCGCGTTGGTGGCCAATGTCGGATCGACATGGCCGTCATGCGGCTCGTGGAAGGCGCCCAGGATGCCGTCGGTTTCGCAGAGCGGATATATTTTCTTCAGCTCGGCCGGCGTCAGGATGTTGAAGTCGTAGCCGACGAAGCGGCCAAGGCCCTGCACATGACGGAATTCGGCCATCCGCTCCGGCGAGCGTGTCATGCGCAGCGCGCCGCTTGCATGGAAGCCGGTCGGCAGGCCGGTTTCGGCCGTCAGCACCTCGCGGTAGAGCCGCACGGAATGGGCGCGCATCTCCATGATCGTGGCGTTGTGGGCAAAGTGCGTGCAGAGCCCGGCGGCATGCCAGGTCGAGCCGGCGGTAAGCTCCTGCCGCTCGACGAGCACCACGTCGCTCCAGCCGCGCTTGGCGAGATGATAGAGAAGGGAAACCCCCATGGCGCCGCCGCCGATCACGACGACGCGGGCATGCTGTCTCATAATGTCTCCTGTTGGCCGCGCATTCTGCCGCCGGTTGGGTCGTAGGGTGGCCTGTCGAGAAGCCTGAGGCCGAAGCGCTGTCCGGCGATCGCGATCTCATAGCTCGACGCGGCGATCTGCTGCTTCGTTTCGCCCGGGTCGCAGGCGATATAACCGAGGCAGAGGCTCAAGCCAGTGCGAAAACCGAAGCCGCCCGAAGTGGTCAGCCCGGCGAACTTGCCGTCCCGATAGATGGGCTCGTCATGCAGCAGAAGCGGATTGGCGCCGTCGACCGCGAAATGCAGCAGGCGGCGCCCAAAACCCTTCGCCTTGCCGGCTTCGAGCGCCTCACGACCTATGAACCCGCCTTTCGTCCATGAGACGGTAAAGCCCAGACCCGCCTCGATCGGCGTTTCCTTCGGCCCGATATCGTGGCCCCAATGCCGGTAGCCTTTTTCCAGCCGGCAACCATCCAGCGCATAGTGGCCGCAAAAGACCGCGTCATGCGCCTTGCCGGCTTCCCGGATCGTCGACAGCAGGCTTTCGGCGCATTCGGCGGGGACGTAGACCTCATAGCCGAGTTCGCCGACGAAGCTGACCCGCGTCGCCCGCACATTGACCATGCCGATGTCGATGCGCCGTGACGCCGAGAAGGGAAAGGCCGCCTCCGACAAGTCCGCGTCGGTGAGTTGCTGCAGCAATTCTCGGGAGCGCGGCCCCATGACGCCGAGCACGGCTTCGGCCGAGGTGGCGTCGAACACCGAGGCATCGAGCCCGAGATCGCTGGCGTGCCTCGCGACCCAGGCGAAATCCTTCTGCCGGGTGGCCGCGCCGGAAACGATGCGGAAGGCGGTCTCGCCGCAGCGCGTGACCGTGACGTCGGCCTCGATCCCGCCATGGCGGTTGAGCATTTGCGTGTAGACCGCCCTGCCCTCCGCGACGTCGACATTGTTGGCGGCGAGCTGTTGCAGCAGCTTCGTCGCATCGCGGCCGGTGATGTCGAGCTTCGTGAACGGGGAGAGCTCGAACAGCCCGACGCCGCTCGCCATGGCGACCGCCTCGCGTTCAGCCGCCGGCCACCAGTGCTGCCTGCCGAAGGTGTAGCGCGGTTCGCCCTCCGCCTTATCTCTAGCGTACCATAGCGGCCGTTCCCAGCCGGTCGGCGCGCCGAATACCGCCCCGGCCTCGTCCAGCATGCCGTGCCACGCCGAACGGCGCAGGCCGCGACCGGCCCTGGACTGCTTGTAGGGCCAATGCATGCGGAAGAGGTCGGCGACCGATTCCTCCATGCGCGCCTGCACGAAGGCGCGCGACGCGGCGCCGCGGTCGAAACGCGCGATATCGAGTGGCCACAGATCGAGACCGGGCTCCCCGTCGACGATCCATTCGGCCATCGCCTTGCCGGCGCCGGCCGACGACATCATGCCCGTCGAGTTGAACCCGGCGGCGACGAAGAAACCGCGCAGATAGGGCGATTCGCCCATCAGCGGCTGGGTGTCCGGCGTAAAGCTCTCCGGCCCGTTCATGAAGTGGCGGATGCCGGTTTCGGCAAGCGCCGGAAAGAGCCGCAGGCCCGCCGACATGAAGGGTTCGAACTGGTCCCAGTCTTCCGGCAGCTCGAGAAAGGGCCTGTCGCCGACCGGCCCGGTGACATCGAGGACCTTGGCATTGGGCTCGAAGCCACCGAGCACCAGCTTGCCGGAATCGCCCTTGACGTAGATGCCCTCGTCCAGGTCGCGCACGATCGGGAAAGGATTGGGCAGCCCGGCGACCGGTTCGGTCACCACATACATGTGCTCAGCCGCCTGGAGCGGCACCGGCACGCCGGCCATGGCGCCGATTTGCCTTGCCCAGGCGCCGGCGCAGTTCACCGCGATCTCGCAGCGGATCGTCCTGCCCGAGGCGAGCTTGACGCCGGCGACGCGGCCGTTCTCGATGACGAAGCCGCTGCAGGCCGTTCCTTCGAGGATCCGGATGCCGGCGGAGCGTGCGCGCCTGGCATAGGCCGCGCAGATGTCGACGGGATTGGCCTGTCCGTCTTCCTCGACCCAAAGCGCGCCCGCGAGTCCGTCCAGCGCAATCCCTGGAACCCGTTCGCCGACGATATCCGCTCCAACCATCTCCACCCGGAGGCCGCAGACGTCGCCCATATGCGCGATGCGCCTGAGTTCGCTCATCCGCTCTTCCCGGCGCGCCAGCCAGACCCCGCCGGTTTGCCGATAGCCGGAGGTCTGGCCGGTCAACGCCTCGAGCTTCGGGAACAGTTCGGTCGCGTATTGCGCCAGGCGCGTCAGGTTGAGCGTCGCCCTGAGCGGCCCCACAATCCCGGCCGCGTGCCACGAGGTGCCGCTGGTCAACTGGTTGCGTTCGATGAGCACGACATCGGTGACGCCAAGCTCGGCAAGGTGATAGGCGACACTCA
>NZ_JANINM010000526.1 GCF_024509055.1 Mesorhizobium sp.
TTTGAGGGAGAAACGAAATGGGTTTCAGCGGTTTCGACATTGCCATCATTGTTCTTGTCTTCCTGGTCGTCATTCTTCTTTTCAAAGGCATCAGGACGGTGCCGCAGGGTTATAACTACACGGTGGAACGGTTTGGCCGTTACACCAAGACGCTGACCCCCGGCCTCAACATCATCAATCCCATCTTCGAGCGCATCGGCGCCAAGATGAACATGATGGAGCAGGTGCTCGACGTCCCGACGCAGGAGATCATCACCCGCGACAACGCCATCGTCGGCGTGGACGGCATCGCCTTCTTCCAGATCCTGAATGCGCCGCAGGCGGCCTACCAGGTGTCCGGCCTGCAGAACGCCATCCTCAACCTGACCATGACCAACATCCGCACTGTCATGGGCTCGATGGATCTCGACGAGCTGCTCTCCAACCGCGACGCCATCAACGAGCGCCTGCTGCGCGTCGTCGACGAGGCGGCGCACCCGTGGGGCATCAAGATCACCCGCGTCGAGATCAAGGATATCAACCCGCCGGCCAACCTCATCGAATCGATGGGTCGCCAGATGACGGCCGAACGCAACAAGCGCGCCCAGATCCTGGCCGCCGAAGGCCTCAAGCAGTCGCAAATCCTGGAGGCCGAGGGCCGCAGGGAGGCAGCCTTCCGTGACGCCGAGGCGCGCGAGCGCTCGGCCGAAGCGGAGGCCAAGGCGACGCAGGTGGTGTCGGAAGCCATCGCCAAGGGCGACGTCCAGGCGCTCAACTACTTCGTCGCCCAGAAATACACTGAGGCGCTGACCAAGATCGGCTCGGCTACGAACAGCAAGATCGTGCTGATGCCGCTGGAGGCCTCGTCGCTCATCGGCACGCTGGGCGGCATCGGCGAGATCGCCAAGGAAGTGTTTAAGAACGACGGCAACACCGGCACGCAACGGCAGACGGCGCGCCCGCCGGTGGTTCGTCCGAACGACAACTGATGTCTGCAGCATAGGTGGGCATTATGATCGACCGCATCGTTTCCGAACTCGGGCCCTGGAACTGGATGGTCCTTGGCATCGTGCTTCTGGTGATGGAAGTGGTGGCGCCCGGCGTCTTCATGCTGTGGATCGGCATCGCCGCCCTTATCGTCGGCGCGGTGTCGCTGCTCTTCTGGGACGCAGCCTCCTGGACCTGGCAGGTCCAGGTTCTCGTCTTCCTGGTGCTCGCCGTGATCTCGGCCTTTGTCGGCAGGAGGCTGTCGGTCGCGCGCCATGACACGACCGACCAGCCGCTGCTCAACCGCCGCGGCGCGCAGATGGTGGGCCGCACGGCGACGCTCGCCGAGCCGATCAAGGACGGCCGCGGCCGCATCCGCCTTGGCGATACGTTGTGGCGCGTCTCCGGCCCGGATTTGCCGGCCGGGACGCAGGTGCGCGTGACGGGAGCCGCGGACACCGATCTGGAGCTGACGGTCGAGGCTGTCTAAGCCGAACTCGGGTGCGGTCTAGAGCAATTCCAGGAAAAGTGTGAAACGGTTTTCCGTCCGGAATTGCGTAAAAACAAAGAGATAGAGCGTTTCGCCGTTTCCATGAAACGGTGAAATGCTCTAGGCCGCGCCGATGCGCAACAGATCGTGCAAATGCACAAGCCCGACAGGACGCTTGTTTTCCACCACCATCAGGCTGGTTATGGCTGATGTGTTGATCGTCTGCAGCGCCGTTGCCACCAGCGTGTGGGGCGCCGCTGTCTTCGGCTTCTTCGTCATTACCTGATCGACGCTCATCGCCAGCAGGTCGCTGGCGATGTGGCGGCGAATGTCGCCGTCGGTGATGATGCCGATCAGCGTGCCATCGGCGCCGATGATCGCCACGCAGCCGAAACCCTTGCGCGACAATTCCACGATTGCCTCACGCATGCCGGTGCCCGACGGCACCAGCGGCAGCCTCTCGCCGACATGCATGATTTCGCGCAGTTGGGTCAGGTTGGCGCCGAGCTGGCCGCCCGGATGGAAGGTGCGGAAATGGTCAGGCGTGAAGCCTCGCGCTTCGAGCAGCGCGATGGCCAGCGCATCGCCCATGACCAGTTGGAGCAGCGCCGACGTCGTCGGCGCCAGCCCGTGCGGACAGGCCTCCGGCACGGCCGGCAGGAGCAGCACCACATCGGCGGCGCGCGCCAGCGCCGAACTCTCGCCGGACGTGATGGCAATCAGCGGGATGGAGAAGCGCCTGGAATAGGCGACAATTCCCATCAGTTCCTTGGTCTCGCCCGACCAGGACATGGCGATGATGGCATCGTCTTTGGCGATCATACCGAGATCGCCGTGATTGGCCTCCGCCGAATGGACGAAGAAGGCGGGCGTGCCGGTCGAGGCCAGCGTGGCGGCGATCTTGGCGCCGATATGGCCGCTTTTGCCGACACCGGTGACGATGACGCGGCCTTCGATGTTGGCGATGAGGTCGATGGCGCGCGAGAACGGCTCGGCCAGGCCGTTGTCGAGCGCGGCGGCAAGCGCTGCCACGCCGGCCTGTTCCGTCGCCACGGTTCTAAGCGCCGATTCGATCGCGGCCTGCCTGTCCGGCCGCTTTCTTTCTGGGGACCCCGCTTGCATGGCTGATGCGATTACCGCTTTGCCGCGCGCCTGTCCAACGGAATTGCCGTTTCGTGCTTCCGAGCCGGTGCAATCGGCCCGCCTCAACTCTCCGTTAACCATCCGCATTTACGGTTCGGTAAGTATGGCGCGCCTGCGCCGCGCAAGCAGTGGTGATGATGTCCGGGGCCCTGGCTGAAACAAAAAAAGGTCGAATGGGCATAGCCGTCAGCGCACTGCTGCTGACGGCGAGCGTTCTCGCTTTGCTGCGCCCTGTACCGGCGTTTGCACAAGACACCGAACTGCGCGGCGAGGTCTCCGAATCGGCCATACTGGCCGACCAGCAGCGCAAGGCGCGGCAGCTGCGGGCGCAGGGATCGCAGGACCAAGCCGCGCCGGCGGCAACCGCGCAAGATACACCAACGAATCCCTATCAACCGGCGAGCCCAGGCGCCGTTCCCGACGACGACCAGGCGGGTGCGACAGGCAGCATTTTCGACCAACCGCAGGCGACTGACGATCCCCTAGCCAACAACCCGACGCCTGCCCAACCGCGCCGGCCCTCGACAGCCAGGCAGCGTGCCGAAGACGCCAAGGCGAAAGCGGATACCAAGACAGCTGACAAGAAAAAGGCCAAGAAGAAGCCCGGCGCGACCACCGACAACACGACCACCGCCGCCACCGGCAGCCAGACCGACGCAACCGCCACCGACGAAGACAATGCCAACCGGCGCGCCGTCACCGTCGACAGCGTCGACCGGCAGAAGCTCGACGCCGGCGCCGAGCGAACCGGGTCGATCGAAGGTCAGAAGGTCAAGCCGGAGGACGACCCCTTCGCCGCCACCGGCATCAAGGTCGGCACTTTCGTATTCCGGCCGACGCTCGAGCAGGGCGTCACCGCGACGTCCAATGCGGACGCCAGCAGCGGCGGATCGCGGGCGGTGCTGTCAGAAACGGCGCTGCGTTTCTCCGCCACCTCCGATTGGCGCGAGAATTCGGCTGTTATCGACGGCTACGGCATTTTCCGCAACACGCTCTCGGGTGAGAAGATCAACGACGCGCAGGGCAGGATCGAGGGCCAGCTCAACATCGATCTCGACAACGAGCTGCGCGCCATCGCCAAGCTCGGCTACGAGGCCGTTCCGGAATCGGCCTCTTCGCCGGATGCCATCGCCGGCGTCTCCTCGCAGCCGCTGCGCCAGACCGTCGACGGCAGCCTCGGCGTCGAGAAGGACGTCGGCAAGATGCGCTACACGCTGACCGGCACGGTGTCGCACGATTTCTATGGCGACGCCAAGCTCTCGGACGGTACCGTGCTGTCGCAGAAGGATCGCGACAACACACTCTATTCGGCGACCCTGCGCACCGGATACCAGGTTTCACCGGCTCTCACGCCCTTCGCCGAGGTGGAGGCTGGCCGGCGGATCTACGATCAAAGCGTTGACAGCAGCGGTTTCGAGCGCTCCGCAACGCGGCTCAGCGCCCGCGCCGGCCTCCAGCTCGACACAGGCGACAAGCTGTCCGGGGAATTTTCAGCCGGCTGGCTGCGCGAAGCGCTCGATGACGATCGTCTGCCGGCCAATGCAGGGCCATATGTCAACGCCGACCTCAAATGGTCGCCGGAGCGCGGCACCATCATCGGGCTCACCGGAAGGACCACGGTCGAGAGCACGACCCTCGCCAACGAGAGCGGCGATATCCTTTACTCGGGCCGGCTGACCGGCGAGCGGCAGATCCGCGCCAATCTGACGGCGAATACAGCGCTTGGTCTCGACTGGCGCGACTATACCGGCTCGGACGGCCACGACCTGATCCTGAGCGCCGAGGCCGGACTGACCTGGTGGCTGAACCGCTATGCCGGCCTTACCACGAGGGTAAGGACGGAGAAGCTCACCAGCAACCTGCCGGGACGCGACTACGTCGCCAACAGCATCTATCTCGGGCTGAAAGTGCAGCGATAGTCGGGGCCGGAAAACCGGCCTCGCCGACACTCCTCTAGGAAGCTGCGCCGCGCCGTTCCGATGGCTTCATCTCGTCGAGCAACGTGCGGATGACGCCGGCCATGTTCTCGTTCATGTCCTTGCGCCACAGAGCGAAAGCGACATTGGCCTCGACGAAGCCCTCCGGCGAACCGCAGTCGAAAGTGCGCCCCCGGTAGTGATAGCCATAGAAGGCCTGCTGCTTTTCCAGCTTCAGCATCGCATCGGTGAGCTGGATCTCGTTGCCCGCGCCGCGCTCCTGGTTTTCCAGGATGCCGAAAATCTCGGGCTGCAGGATGTAACGGCCATTGATGAAGAGGTTCGACGGCGCGGTTCCCGCCTTCGGCTTCTCCACCATGCCGGTGATGCGGAAGCCGTGATGGGTGTCCTCGCCACGGCCGACAATGCCGTATTTATGCGCCTCGGCCGGATCGCACTCCTGCACGGCAATGATGTTGTTGCCGGTCTCGGCGTAGAGCTCGACCATGTCCTTCATGCAGCTCTTTTCCGACTGCATGATCATGTCGGGCAAAAGCAGCGCGAACGGCTCGTCGCCGACCAGTTCGCGGGCGCACCAGACGGCGTGACCGAGGCCGAGCGGCACCTGCTGGCGCGTGAAGCTGGTCTGCCCTGGCGCCGGCTGCAGCCGCTGCAGGCGGGCCAGTTGGTCGTCCTTGCCGCGCTGCGCCAGCGTGTCGTAAAGCTCGAACTGGACGTCGAAATGGTCCTCGATGACCGCCTTGTTGCGTCCGGTCACGAAGATGAAATGCTCGATGCCGGCGTCGCGCGCCTCGTCGACCACATACTGGATGACCGGCCGATCGACGACCGTCAGCATCTCCTTCGGGATGGCCTTGGTGGCCGGGAGGAACCGGGTGCCGAGGCCGGCGACCGGGAAAACTGCCTTGCGAACTCGCTTCATCTGCCAATCATCCGCTTGAGGGATCTGCTTTGCCAATTCCGTTTCAGGACATCTTCACGCCGAAATCATGGACTAGCAAACAACTATTGAAAATTGCCAAGGCTAAAAAGCACACGGGCCCCTTTTCGTTCCGGGCGCCGCCTATGGTAAACTAAATACTAACCCGGTTCGGCGTTGAATGATCCTTCCTGATTTGACGAAGGAGGAAAAGATGTCCGTTCGCAACACCGCAAGGCGCCTGACGGCACTCGTGACGGCTGCTGGCCTCACGCTCGCCTTGCTGATGCCCGCCGGGCCCGCTTTCGCCGATGCCGGATTCCGGCAGTGGGTCGCCGGCTTCCGCGCCACCGCCGTCGAAGGCGGGGTCTCGGGCGCTGTCTACGACAAGGCCCTCAAGGGCGTCGAGCCTGACCCGGTGGTGCTGGAAAAGGCCCGCACCCAGCCGGAATTCACCGCTCCCGCCTGGGACTATTTCGACAACCGCGTGCATGACCAGTCGGTGGCGACCGGGCGGCAGATGGCCAAGAAATGGAAGCCGTGGCTTGACCGGATCGAAGCCAGGTTCGGCGTCGACCGCGACATCCTCCTCGCCATCTGGTCGATGGAGTCGAATTACGGCGAAATCCTCAAGCGCGACGACATCATGCGCAACGTCATCCGTTCGCTGGCCACCCTTGCCTATGGCGACCCGAAACGGTCCAAATACGCCCGCACCCAGCTGATCGCGGCGCTGAAGATCCTGCAGACCGGCGATATCGACGAAAGCCACCTCATGGGCTCCTGGGCCGGCGCGATGGGCCAGACGCAGTTCATCCCGACCAGCTACCAGCGCTACGCCGTCGACATGGATGGCAACGGCAAGCGCGACATCTGGAATTCGATCCCCGATGCGCTGGCGACTGCCGCCAACCTTCTCAAGAAGAACGGATGGCAGGCCGGCAAGACGTGGGGCTATGAAGTGAAGATCCCGGCCGGCAAGCTGCCCGGTGGGTCGAAGACACTGGCCCAGTGGCAGACGCTTGGCGTGGTTAGGGCCAACGGCAAGCCGTTCAAGAACCTTGGCGACAGGGCGACATTGAAGGTGCCGGACGGCAGGGGCGGCCCCGCCTTCCTGATGGTCAAGAACTTCTCGGTCATCAAGGCCTACAACAATGCCGACAAATACGCCTTGGCCGTCGGCCTCCTCGCCGACGAGATCGCCGGCGGCAACGGCCTTGTGCAGGATTGGCAGCGGCCCTTCACCAAGCTCAGCTTCGAGGAGCGCCAGGAACTTCAGAAGCGGCTTTCCGAGCATGGCTATTATGAGGGCAAGTTCGACGGCAAGATCGGCGATGGCTCAAAGGCGGCGATCATGGCCTACCAAGCAAAGGTCGGCTTGACCCAGGATGGCTATCCGAGCATGGAAGTGCTGAAGTGGCTCAGGAAGCAGTAGAGCCGTCCTTGATGTGAGGCATCCTTTTCAAGAATGACGAGGATGCGGTAGCGCTTCGGCTTGCGTATGACTTCTCTGCATTGATCATGCGCCAAGGGATGGAGACCTGATTGGTTACGGTTATGCGTATCTGGATGACCGTTCGTCGCGTGCCGATCCTGATTCTCGCAATCGCCGTGATCGCCATTGGCGCCGCAAGCGCCTTCCACACGCCGGCCTTCGCGCAGGAGCAGAGCCACGGCTGGTCGCTGCGCGACCTTCTGTTTCCACGCCGCAGCGAGCGGGTCGAGCCGCCGGCCGACGTCGAGCAGGCCAGGCCGAAGCCAAAGGCGCGCAAGCCCAAGCCGCGGCCGCCGGCGGAACCGGAAACGCCTGTGGTGGAGAAGACGCCCGACGCCCGCATCGTTCTGGTGGTCGGCGATTTCATGGCGGGAGGGCTCGCCGAGGGCCTCGACACCGCCTTCGCCGACAATCCGGCGGTCAAGGTGGTTTCGCGCAGCAACGGCTCTTCGGGCTTCGTGCGCGACGATTTCTACAATTGGCCGGCACAGATCAAGTCGGTGATCGAAGCGGAGAAACCGGCCGTCGTGGTCGTGATGCTGGGTTCCAACGACCGCCAGCAGATGCGCGTTGGTGATGTGCGGGAGCAGCCGCGTTCGGAGAACTGGACCAAGGAATACGAGCGCCGCACCGATGCGATGGGCAAGGCCATACAGGACGCCAAGGTGCCGTTCCTGTGGGTCGGGATGCCCGCCTTCCGGGTGCCGAAGATGAACTCGGATATGCTAGCCTTCAACGACATCTATCATTCGGCCGCCCAAAAGCACGGCGGCGAGTTCGTCGATGTCTGGGATGGTTTCGTCGACGAGAACGGCGCCTTCGTCACCTCCGGTCCCGACATCAACGGCCAGCCGGTCCGGCTGCGTTCCGACGACGGCATCAACGTCACCAAGGCCGGCAAGCGCAAGCTCGCCTTCTATACGGAAAAGCCGCTGGCGAAGATTCTGGGGCTGGCGGCGCCGGGAAGCGTCACCACGGTTTCCGCACCGGCCGGCGCCCCGGTCGAGGCGCCGAAGCCCGCGGCGGCGCCAGTGATCGTCGACCGCACCGCGCCAATGCTGCTCGGCGACCCAGCGCTCGACGGCGGCTCGGAATTGCTGGGAGCAGCGCCGCCGGCCAAGGCCGATCCGAACCTGCCCGGCGAGAAGCTGATCGTCGAGGGCAAGGCGCCGGCCGCTTCGCCCGGACGCGCCGACGACTTTTCCTCGCCGCCCAAGTCGCAGCCGGCGAAAGCGGCGGCTGCGGCTGACACGACGGGAACGATCAACCCTTAACGCGGCAGCACCGTCGAGCCCATAAGCGTCTCGTCGATCGAACGCGCCGCCTGTCGGCCCTCGCGGATCGCCCACACCACCAGCGATTGGCCCCGGCGCACGTCGCCCGCGGTATAGAGCTTGTCGACGCTGGTCTTGTAGTCACGGTCGTTCGCCTCGACGTTCCTCGACCGGCGGCTGTCGGTGACGACCTTTATCTCGCCGTCGAGCTCCTTCATCACGCTGTCGGCGGCAGGTCCGGCAAAGCCGATCGCGATGAAGGCGAGGTCGGCGCGGATGACGAACTCGGTTCCGGCGATCGGCTTGCGCTTCTCGTCGACTTCGCAGCACCTAACCCCGGTCAACTGGCCCTCCTCGCCTATGAACTCGAGCGTCGCCACCTGGAATTCGCGCTCCGCGCCCTCGGCCTGGGACGAGGACGTGCGCATCTTGGTGGCCCAGTATGGCCAGATCGCCAGCTTGTCTTCCTTCTCCGGCGGCTGCGGCCGGATGTCGAGTTGCGTGACACGCACCGCGCCTTGCCGGAAGGCGGTGCCGATGCAGTCGGATGCGGTGTCGCCGCCGCCGACGACCACCACATGCTGGCCGCTGGCGATGATCGGGTGCGAGGGCCATGCCACCGACTGGATAGGCTCGCCGCCGACGCGACGGTTCTGTTGCACCAGATAGGGCATCGCGTCATAGACGCCGCCGAGGTCGTCGCCCGGGATGTTCGCCGGGCGCGGCGTTTCCGAGCCGCCGCAATAGAGCACCGCGTCATATTCGGCGAGCAGCTCCGAAACCTTCTTGTCGACGCCGACATTGACGCCGCAATGGAAGGTCACGCCTTCGCCCTGCATCTGCTCGATGCGCCGGTCGATATAGTGCTTCTCGATCTTGAAGTCGGGAATGCCGTAGCGCATCAGCCCGCCCGGCCGGCTCTCGCGCTCATAGACATGCACGTCGTGCCCGGCGCGGCCGAGCTGCTGCGCCGCCGCCATGCCGGCCGGCCCCGAGCCGATGACCGCAACCCGCTTGCCGGTTTTCTTCTCAGGCGGATAGGGCCGGATATGGCCGGTCTCGTAGGCCTTGTCGGCGATCGCCTGCTCGACCGTCTTGATCGCGACCGGGATGTCCTCGAGGTTCAGCGTGCAGGCTTCCTCGCAGGGCGCCGGGCAGATGCGACCGGTGAACTCCGGGAAATTGTTGGTCGAGTGCAGGTTGCGGATCGCATTGTCCCAGTCGCCATTGTAGACGAGGTCGTTCCAGTCGGGGATCTGGTTGTGGATCGGACAGCCGGTCGGCCCATGGCAGAACGGAATGCCGCAATCCATGCAGCGCGCTGCCTGTTTCTCGACCTCCTTGTCGGACATCGGCAGCGTGAATTCGCGGAAATGCCGGATGCGGTCGGAAGCTGGCTGGTACTTGTGCACCTGCCGGTCGATCTCGAGAAAGCCTGTTACCTTGCCCATAGTCCAGTCCCTGCTGTCCGAAGGCACGCT
>NZ_JANINM010000527.1 GCF_024509055.1 Mesorhizobium sp.
CCGGCAGATAGGAGTTGATCAGCCAGATCTCACCGCCCTCCGCCGAAGCGTAGCTTTCCTGGATGTTGGCCTGCCCCTGACGCAGCGATTTGACCTCGGTGCCGGTGAGCACCAAGCCGGTCTCGATCGTGTCGAGCACCTCGTAGGAAAAGCGCGCCTTGCGGTTTTCGGCGACCGTCCTGTTGTTTGGATCGGCTTTCTTGACTTGATTCATAATGCGGAGAGGTGGCGGCTCATCCCTAATTTATCAAGCCGGCGTGCTTCAGCGCGGCGTCGATCTTTTCTGCGGTCGAGGCCTCGATCGTCACCAGCGGCGAGCGCACCACGTTCTCGACCTTGCCGAGCCTGGACAGCGCGTATTTTGCGCCGGAGACGCCCGGCTCCATAAAGATCGCCTTGTGCAGCGGCAGCAAGCGGTCCTGCAGCTCAAGAGCCTTGGCGCTGTCGCCGGAGAGCGTAGCGTCCTGGAACTCGGAGCAAAGACGCGGCGCGACGTTGGAGGTCACCGAGATGCAGCCGACGCCGCCATGCGCGTTGAAGCCGAGTGCCGAAGCATCCTCACCCGAGAGCTGGATGAAATCCTTGCCACAGGTCATGCGTTGTTCGGAGACGCGCTCCACCTTGCCGGTCGCATCCTTGACGCCGGCGATGTTCTTGAAATCGTGGCGAAGTCTGCCCATCGTCTCCGGCGTCATGTCGATCACCGAGCGCGGCGGGATGTTGTAGATGATGATCGGCAGCTTCGTCGCCCTCGCGACGGCGGCGAAGTGCTCGTAGAGGCCGCGCTGCGTCGGCTTGTTGTAGTAAGGCGTGACGACCAGCGCCGCGTCTGCGCCCGCCTTTTCGGCATACTGCACCAGCCCGATCGCTTCCTCGGTGTTGTTGGAACCGGCGCCGGCCACCACCGGAACCCGGCCCTTGGCCACCTCGACGCAGACCTTCACGACATCGCGGTGCTCGTCATGCGACAACGTCGGCGACTCGCCCGTGGTGCCGACCGGGACGAGCCCCTTGGTACCTTCGGCGATCTGCCATTCGACGAAAGCGCGAAAGGCTTTCTCGTCGAAACGCCCGCTCTTTTCGAACGGTGTGACGAGCGCGGTCAGCGAGCCTCTCAGCATGTCGTCCAAACTCCTTGGAACTTTATCGGTTTACGCATGTCGTTGCCCAAAACCGGAACCCACTTTTGGGCGACATGCGCTTGTTGGTTTATGCATGTCGTTGCCCCAAAACCGGAACCCACTTTTGGGCGACATGCATTGGTTGCGCGCCTTCTAACCGAAAGCGAAGCGGCGCACCATAGTCTCGACATGGTTCAGCGGCAAGCATCGCCGTAATGCCAGCAAGCGCAATTCGAACGGCCTCGGTAATCTTTTGGTAACCGGCCCTTCACGACCTGGGTTTAGGGTCCGGACCAGGATTTGAAGCGTCCGCGTTTGCCTGAGGATGTGCTAGGATAGAAAAATGCCGACAAGGCGGCCCCCTCTCTTCGCGCTCCTGGGCGCGGTCGTCGCGCTGATGCCAGGCATGGCGATCGGCGGCAGCGTCGACGTGCAGGTGACGGCGGCAATCCCGGCCCCCGACGAACCGCAAGCTCCTGGCCAATCCCAGCCTTCCCCGCTTCCCGCCGACATCGCACAATTGAAGGGCGGGCTCGACGCGCTCGCCGCCAACAACATCGCCGGCGCGCGCAACGCTCGCGACACATTGCCCGCGACGTCGCTCGACCGGCATATCCTGGCCTGGGCGGTGGCGCTTTACGGTGGCGACAAGGTGCCGAGCGGCGAGATCGCCGATGCGGCGAAGATGCTGCCCGGCTGGCCCGGCACGATCGCCCTGCGCAGGAACAGCGAGCGCGCGCTCTACCGCGAGAACCCGCCGCCCCAGGTGGTGGTGCAGGCCTTCGGCCACAGCCAGCCGCTGACGCCGGAGGGCATAGTGATCCTCGCCCGTTCGCAGGTCGCGCTGGGCAACGCGGCGGCGGCGCGCGCTGTGCTGGTGCCCTTCTGGCGGACAGAGAAGCTGGAACCGAAAGACGAGACCGCCATCGTCAAGGAGTTCGGCAAACTGATTCCGGCCGCCGATCACCGCTATCGCATGGAGCGGATGTTCTATGCCGATCGCCCTTCTTCGGCGCTGCGTGTCGCCGGCCTTGCCGGGGCACAGCAACTGGCCGATGCCTGGGCGGCTGCGGACAAGGGCGACACCAACGCCGCGAAGCTGTTGAAAGCGGTGCCCACGGCGCAGCGCTCGGCTGGTTATTTCTTCGCCGAGGCCGAATATCTGCGCAAGCAGCAGAAATTCGCCGATGCGGCCGCGATCATGATGAAAGCGCCGACCGATCGCGATTCACTCGTGGATCCCGACGCCTGGTGGGTGGAACGCCGCATCCTGTCGCGCGAACTGGTCGATCAGGGCGATATGAAGACCGCCTACAAGATCGCGTCCATGCATGCGGCCGAAAGCCCGGCCAACGCCGCCGAGGCCGAGTTCCACGCCGGCTGGTACGCGCTGCGCGGCCTGAACGATCCGGCGACCGCCGCTTCGCATTTCACGCGCATCGCCGGGTTGGCCCAGGGACCGATGTCGCTGTCGCGCGCCTATTACTGGCTCGGCCGGGCCGCGGAGGCTGGCGGACCAGGCAGCGCCAAGGACTACTTCACGCGCGCCGCCGGCTACGGCACGACCTTCTACGGCCAGCTTGCCGGCGAGCGTGTCGGCCTTAAGACCCTCAACCTCGTCTATCCCAAGCCCAGCGCCGCCGACCGTCAAAGTTTCGAGGGTCGCGAGGCCGTCAACGCCATCAAGCGGCTGCAGCAAGCGGGCTATGACCGCTATGCCGAAACGCTCTATCGCGACCTCGCCGGACAGTTGACCAGCCCGGGCGAACTGGCGCTGCTGGCCGTGCTGGCTGAAAAGCAGGGCAATCACTTCATGGCGCTCAAGGTCGGGAAGATCGCCGCCGCGCGCGGCATCGATGTCGGCGCGCTGTCGCATCCGCTGGGCGTCATCCCCGATTCGGCCAACATCTCGGGCTCCGGCAAGGCGCTGGCCTATGCCATTGCTCGCCAGGAGAGCGAGTTCAATGTCGGCGCCGTCTCGAGCGCCGGCGCGCGCGGCCTGCTGCAACTGATGCCGGGCACAGCGAAGCAATTGGCAAAGAAGGCCGGCATGACCTTCTCGCAGGATCGGCTGACCACCGATGCCGGCTACAACGCGACGCTGGGCTCGGCCTTCCTCGGCGAGCAGCTCGACCGCTTCAACGGCTCCTATGTGCTGACCTTCGCTGGCTACAATGCCGGTCCGAACCGGGCCAGCCAGTGGGTGGCGAAATACGGCGATCCGCGCGGCAAGGACATCGACTCCGTCGTCGACTGGATCGAGCGGATTCCCTACACGGAAACAAGAAGTTACGTGCAGCGCGTGATGGAGAATTACGAAGTCTACAAGATGCGTATTTCTGGCAAATACGATATCGTCGGCGACCTTGTTAACGGGCGCAGTTGAGTGCGTTTCCCCTTCTCCCCTTGTGGGAGAAGGTGGCCGAGCGAAGTTCGGTCAGATGAGAGGTGCTCCAGCTTGGCAGAGACGGCGATCCGTCACCCACCCCTCATCCGTCTCGGCGCTGCGCGCCGATCCACCTTCTCCCACAAGGGGAGAAGGAAAGGCGCCACGATTTGACGACTCTCGCTCTCGTCTGTAGCTCTCAGGCAATCAACTCAGAGCAAGATTCCGATGGCGAACGACGGTTTCTCCGACTTCTTTTACGTGGCACCGGACGGGCTCAAACTCCACGCCAGGATTTATGGCGAGGCGAAGTCCGCCCGATGGCCGGTCGTCTGCCTGCCTGGCCTCACCCGCAATGCCCGGGACTTCCATGAACTGGCGTTGTACCTCTCCGAAAAGGCTGAAAAGCCGCGCAAGGTCATCGCCTTCGACTATCGCGGGCGCGGCCAGTCCGATCACGATCCCGATATCAGCCATTATAATGTCGGCGTCGAAGCCGGGGACGTGCTCGCGGGACTGGCGGCGCTGGGGATCGAACAGGCTGCCTTTGTCGGCACGTCGCGTGGCGGCCTGATCATCCATGTTCTGGGCGCGCTGAAGCCGGCGGCGCTGAGGGCCATAGTGCTCAACGACATCGGTCCGGTCATAGAGGCGGAAGGCCTTGCGCATATCCAGACCTATCTCGACCGGACGCCAAAGCCAAAGACGTTTGCGGCGGCGCTGGAAGCCCAGCGGCGCGTGCATGGCCTGGATTTTCCTGCGCTGAGCGATGCGGACTGGGAGCGGATGGTGTCCGCACTCTATCGCGACACGGGCGCCGGGCTGCTGCCGGATTTCGATCCAGCCCTGGTCGACACGCTGGCCGGCGTCGACTTCACCAAGCCGCTGCCGGATCTGTGGCCGCAATTCGAGGCGCTGAGTGGCATCCCGCTCCTGGCCATACGCGGCGCCAACTCGAAACTCCTGTCCGTGGCGACGCTCAACGAGATGCAAAGGCGCCACCCTGGCATGGAGGTGATCGCGGTCGACGGCCAGGGTCATGCGCCATTCCTGGAGACCGGTGGTCTGCCGGAAAAGATTGCGGCGTTCCTCGACCGGGCCGAGAGCAAATCAAGATAAAGTAAAGCCCGAGACCAGATCAGCCTCAGGCTTGTTGGCACAGTATAAATAAGGTCGCTGGCCACTGGGGCCGAAAGCCCGCCCTATTTGCCCTTGGAGCTCTTGCGCTTCGCCTTCGCCGGTTCCGTCCGGCTTTCTTTTCGAGCTGCGGTGCCGGGCGAAACCGTGGTCAAGGGCGAGGCAAACGCCGATTCCTCTGCCGGTCGCGGTGATTCCTCGCCGCGCGGTTTTTCGAGGACGACCACGCAGCCATCGAGATCATTGGTGGCGAGATGGGCATAACGCATGGTCATCGACAGCGTCTGATGGCCAAGCCACATCTGCACGCGACGGATGTCGATGCCGCCCTGAACGAGGCGCGACGCGCAGGTGTGACGCAGGATGTGCGGAACCACCTGCTCGTCGGCGCCAAGACCAACCTCGACTTTCGCTTCGTTCCAGATCGCGCGGTATTGCGCCTGGGTGAGCTTGGTGAAGGGGCCTTTCGGCCGGCGTCCCTCGGTGGTGGGGGCCAGCTTGATCACTTCCTTGACACGCTCGGTCATGGGAATGGTGCGGCTGCGACCGGATTTCGTGATCCAGAAGGAGACTCGGTGCTCCTGTATGTCGTTCCAGATCAGGCCGAGCGCCTCGCCGAGACGGCAGCCGGTATCGACCAGGAAAATGGAAAGCCTGTAGGCATCCTCGTCGCGGCTCTTGATGGCTGCGAACAGCCTTGCCTCTTCGTCCCTTTCGAGGAAACGAATCCGTCCCGCCCGCTCCTTCTGGCGGCGGAACTCAGGCAGGCTGTGGATATCCCCCATCTTGTGAGCCTTGCGCAGCAGTTTGCTGAGGGCAGCCATCTTGCGGTTGATGGTTGCGTTGCTGTTGCCGCGCTGGCGCAAGGTGCCGACAAGGTTATCGAGGGTATTCTGGTCAAAGGTGCTGAAACGCTCCCCAAGGAGAATCTCACCTATCTCACCGATGAAAGAGCTGACATTGTATTTATGCCGCCCATCATCCCACAATATGTCACGATATGCTGAAAATAGCTCTCCGATCGTGAACGATTTTACTTCTCTTATAGTGTTAAAACTATACTTTATCTTAGCCGGTTGAGAAGAAAAGATCGAAAAGTGATCAGAGGCATGGGCCTCTCGAAGCGCTTCGTTTGACATTCTAATGCCACACCCCCGAGTGGAACAGGGCAGCCCTACCCGCTCGGAAGCATCCTTTCAAGAGTTTTGATCACGCAGTTGTGATTTCATCCACCGAGGCGGAGCCCACGAAACCGTGCTGCGGACCTTTCAGCTTGCCGTTTACCCCCATCCTTTCGTTAGCGTAGACCAATCGCGAGACGAAGACGGCCCGGACGTGGTTACGCCCGGGCCGGATTTCATGTGCAAGTCCAGCCCTTAGAAGGAACGCTGGAAGCGGAGCATACCGCCGAGGCTGTTCTTCTTGTCGGCGCCGGTCCAATTGGAGAAATCGGCGTCGTCGAACTTACCGGCATGGAGATAATCGACTTCGGCGGTGACCGTGAAGCCAGGAACGACATCGTAGGCCACGTTCGCAGCTACACCGACGTTCTTCCACTGGTCAGCCGACACCTGAAGGTTGAACGAGGTCTTCTCGTTGAACTTGTAGGTGCCACCACCCCAAACAGCCCAGTTGCCGCCCCACAGCTTGTACATGCCGCGGCCGCCGGCCGGGTAGAAGTAGGAGGTGTCATTGTAGTGCTTATCGGAGCCATAGCCGCCCATGATGAACAGCGACAGTTCGTTGGAGACATTCACATCCAAGCGAACTTTGCCGGCCACCTCTTCATAGGCGCTGTCGTAAGCAATCACGCCGGTGATGGCGCCCCAGCCCTGGGTGTACTTCACACCGCCGACAACATGCGGAACGTAGCTGTCGATCGTGAAGGCCTTATAGCCTTCTTCGAGCGAGACCACCGCCGAGAAGCCGTTGCCGGCATCGAAGTAGTACTGCACGACATTGGTGTCGAAGCCACCATAAGGAACCAGCGTGTCCTGAATGACGTTGCCGGCGTAACCGATGAAGGTATCGAATGCCGATTCGTCCTTACCGACGCGGAGACCGCCGAGCTGGATCCACGCAAAGTTCAGCGAAACGGCAGTGTTGTCGCCGCCGTTGAGGTTGCTAGCGAAGTCACCGGTTCCGTTGCCGAAGTTGAAGCGGGTCTCGGTATAGGTCTTCAAGGTGCCGAGTTCGGTCTCCTGGCCGGTCCAGGTCTTCAACGTGAAGCGGGCCTGCTTGTGCCACGTATCCTGGGAGGAGCCGTCCTTTACGTCGCGGGCGCGGGCGCCATCGAGAGAGCCGAGGTCACCGGCGCCGATGTCGTAGCGGATGTAGCCGCCGATGCGCAGGCAGGTTTCGGTGCCGGGGATGTAGAAGTAGCCCGAGCCGTACACGTCGCAGATCTTGACGTATTCTGCCGGTTCCGGCTCGGCGACGGTGACAGCGTCGGCGGCGCGAGCACCGGAAACCGCGATCAGGGCCGCGGCTGAGCCGAGAAGAAGGCTCTTGATGTTCATTTTCTGACCTCCAGTCAAAAGTTAAAAAACGGGTCTGGGTATTTTTTGCTGAAGGACAGCGTTCCCTGCCCCATCCCCACTTACCGAAAAAGATGCGCACCGCGCCGCTCCTTCGAATGTGACATTTACCCAGGCGGCGGCGGCGTTCAACAAGGATCGTATCGGCGGAAGGCCAGTCCGGACGCTATCGGCGGGCGTTGTTGCACAAATGACACGATTTGGCCCTAGTCCGAAAGCTCTCGTTAACAATTGCGGCCCTGCAACCCATCGAATCCGGCGCCTATCCGCCTGAATTGGGGCGCCAGCCTGAGTCGCACGCCGGGGAATCGCCACGGAATCGCCGCACGGTCCCGACGCTCTTTCGCGGCGAGGTCGATTTTTCCGCGATTATAGCGCCGGCTTGTTGATTGTCCCGGCAGTTTTCTTTATCCAGCGGCGCGACGGAGAGGTGGCCGAGTGGTCGAAGGCGCTCCCCTGCTAAGGGAGTAGAGGTCAAAAGCTTCTCGTGGGTTCGAATCCCATCCTCTCCGCCATCCTGTTTCGCGCCGCCACCTGGTACCGTATTTCGGGCGATTTGCTGCAAGCCATACTCGCGACCTCTAGGTCGGATCGACCAACCGATCTCCGACACCAGTTCGAATCGCATGGATCGGGTTATGTGACCGCGACCACGGCTCACCCCCTCTCGCCTCGAAAGCCCACATTTCGGTTGAAACCGAGGCCAATGCACCGCAGCTGGAGCGTCATTTCAAACCCGGGTCGAGCAAGGCATTCGCTGGCAAGCGCTTCCGGCGAACCGGCCCGAGCGAACACGATAAGCGACTTATCTATCTGAAATTAATTTAGAAAATTTGCAGGATCGGCTGGTTTGCAGCGATCTCGGCTCGCGATTCTGACTGGAGGTCAGAAAATGAACATCAAGAGCCTTCTTCTCGGCTCAGCCGCGGCCCTGATCGCGGTTTCCGGTGCTCGCGCCGCCGACGCTGTCACCGTCGCCGAGCCGGAACCGGCGGAATACGTCAAGATCTGCGACGTGTACGGCGCTGGCTACTTCTACATCCCCGGCACCGAGACCTGCCTGCGCATCGGCGGTTATGTCCGCTATGACGCCGGCTTCGGCGATGTCGGCTCATTCACCGGCAACCGCACCCAGGACGTCATCAGCGGCAAGGACCAGGGCTCCTGGCACAAGGATGCTCGCTTCACGCTGAAGACCTGGACCGGCCAGGAAACGGAACTCGGCACGTTGAAGACCTATACCGAAACGCGCATGAACTTCCAGAATAACACCCTCGACAACAACTCCCCCGGCGGTAACAGCATGTCGAACGGCTTCGACATGCACTTCGCCTGGATCCAGCTTGGCGGCCTGCGGGTCGGCCTCGACGAATCGGCCTTCGATACGTTCGTCGGCTACGCCGGCAACGTCATCAACGACACCATCGTTCCCTACGGCGGGTTCAAGACCGGTGAGGTTCAGTACTACTTCGACGCTGGCAACGGCTTCTCGGCGGTGATCTCTCTTGAACAAGGCTCCGGCGGCGCAAATCAGAGGGTATCTCCCGGTTACGTTAGCTACGGTTATGGCGTCGGCACGATCGACAGCTATGTGCCGCACGTCGTCGGCGGCGTGAAGTACACGCAGGGCTGGGGTGATATCGTCGGCGTCGTCGCCTATGACAGCAACTACGAATATGTCTCCGGCAAGGTTCGCGTGGATGTGAACATCAACAGCCAGTTCTCGCTGTTCGGCATGTTCGGCTACGGCAGCGAGGGAAAGCTTAACGACACCACCGCAGCCGCTTTCGCAAACGGCCGTGGCTTCTACAAGCCGTGGGGCGGTCACTGGGGTGCATGGGCAGGCGCCACCTACAAGTTCAACGACAAGGCCTCGTTCAACCTCCAGGTGTCGGGTGACCAGTGGAAGGACTATGCGGTTGCGGCCAACGTTGCCTACACCGTCGTTCCTGGCTTCACGATCACGCCTGAAATCGACTATCAGCACGTCGGTCAGGGCGCTATCGACGCCGGAAACGTTTGGGCTGGCGCCGCGTATAACGGCACCGTCAAGAAGAACGCCGTCGGCGCTATCATCCGCTTCGAACGCGACTTCTAAGACCAGATATTTCTGGGGTGACAGGAAAACCCGGCGAGTAATCGCCGGGTTTTTCTTTGCATGAGCGCCTACGCGGGGAAAGTTGCTGTCTCCACAGTGCCACGTTCTAAGCGTGCACAAGGATCATCCCTGGCCGCGAAGCGGAGGCGAAGCCAACTTTCGGGAGGAGTGCCAGGGCAAGCGGCACCGATTGTCTTGCGCTGCATTTGGACGCCGCCTAGACCGCAAGCGGTTCGCGGTGGAACAGGGCCGGCCACGTCACGACCTCTAAAGAAGGATTTGTCGTTTCCGCGAAACGATGAACCAGCCTAGGACCAATCGACATTCAGGATTCAAATTTGGATTGATGCATGATTCATAGGCT
>NZ_JANINM010000528.1 GCF_024509055.1 Mesorhizobium sp.
GATTGTCCGGCTCCGGCAAGTCGACGCTGATCCGGCACATCAACCGCCTGATCGAACCCACCTCCGGTTCGATCATGATCGACGGACGCAATATCCTCGAGATGTCCGAGGTGGAGTTGCGCGAGTTCCGCCGCAACCAGACGGCGATGGTGTTCCAAAGATTTGGACTCCTGCCGCACAGGACCGTCATCGACAACGTGACGTTCGGCCTCGAAGTGCGCGGGATCGAGGCGTCCAAGTGCCGTCAGATCGCCATGCGATGGATCGACCGCGTGGGCCTCATCGGGTTCGAGCATCGCTATCCGAACGAATTGTCCGGCGGCATGCAGCAGCGCGTGGGGCTCGCGCGCGCGCTCAGCAACGATGCCTCTATCCTCCTGATGGACGAGGCCTACTCGGCTCTAGATCCTCTGATCAGAACCGACATGCAGACCATGCTTCTGGAATTACAGGCGGAGCTCAAGAAGACCATCGTCTTCATTACGCACGATCTCGACGAGGCGTTGAGGCTCGGCGACCGGATCGTCATCCTGCGTGACGGTTCGATCATCCAGCAGGGCGACAGCCAGGACATTCTCTTGCGTCCCGCCGACGACTACATCGAGAGATTTGTGAAGGACGTCAATCGCGCCCGCTTCATCAGGATCGATGCCGTGATGGATCGTGCACCATGCTCCGAGAAAGCGTCGCTGCCGAGGCTGAAGTCCGGCACCACACTCGAGGTCGCGGCGAAGGAGTTGACGAACTCGACGTACGACCAAGCTGTCGTTGTCGACGGCGGCAGCGAGCCCCTTGGATTGGTATCCCTCCGGCAAATCACCGCCGCGTTGTCCTCCCCCGCCGAAACGAAGTCGTCGGCTTAGACACACCGCAACGATCTATCTGCTAATGATACCATGAATAGAATTACAGTTTACCGAAAATGCAGTGCGTAAGAAACTGCGATCAACCAACAGTCGACATGCCGAATGGCATTGGATCGGCGAAACTATGCCTGGCGAGTTCATGAAATGTCAAATGATCCATTGCTGCAACCTTTCCAACTAAAGCATCTGACTCTCCGAAACAGGATCATGTCGACGTCGCACGAGCCTGCCTACACAGAGGATGGCCTGCCGAAAGAGCGCTATCGCCTCTACCACGCCGAGAAGGCAAAGGGCGGGATGGCGCTGACAATGATCGGCGGATCCGCTGTCGTCGATATCGACAGCCCGCAGGCATTTGGAAATATCCAGCTTCACAAAGATGAAGTCGTGAGATGGCTGGGCGAGCTTGCCGATGACGTGCATTCGCACGGCGCCGCGGTGATGATCCAGATGACGCATATGGGCAGTCGAACGTACTGGAATAAGGCCGATTGGCTGCCGATGATCGACGCATCCCATGTGCAGGAGCCCGTGCATCGCGCGTTTCCAAAGGCCATGGAGGATTGGGACTACCAGCGCGTGGTCAACGCGTTCGCCGACAGTGCCGAGCGGGTCAAGGCATCGGGACTCGATGGGTTCGAACTTGAGTGCGCCTCGCATCTGATTGCGCATTCCTGGTCACCGGCGACCAACAAGCGCGAAGACGAGTATGGCGGATCGCTCGAAAACAGGATGCGGTTGGTGATGGAGATCCTGGCCGCGATCCGCAAGCGGATCGGCCAGGACTATATCGTCGGCGTTCGAATGGTTTGTGACGAAGCCCTGAACAGGGGGCTGACGGCCAACGAAGGTGTGGAGATCGCAAAACGTTTGTCGGCCAGCGGAATGATCGACTTTGTGAACGTCATTCGGGGCCATGCTTCGAGGGATGAGGGGTTGAGCCATGTCATCCCGGGCATGGGCAAGCCCTCGGCGCCACATCTTGATTTCGCGGGCGAGGTTCGAAAGGCGGTGGGGCTTCCCACGTTCCATGCGGCAAGAATTCAGGATGTGGCCACCGCGCGCCATGCGATTGCAAGCGGCAAGCTGGACATGGTCGCACTTACACGTGCTCATATTGCTGATCCTCACATCACTCGAAAAATAATGGAGGGCCGCGAAAACCAGATCCGACCGTGCGTCGGAATGGGCTACTGCATCGACTCCATTTATCCCGGCCAGGCGTCCTGTGTGCACAATGCCGCGACGGGTAGGGAAGGCACTCTGTCTCACATAATTTCGAGGAGCGAAGGTCCGCTCCGGAAGGTTGTGGTCATAGGCGCGGGTCCGGCCGGTTTGGAAGCTGCCCGCGTTGCGGCGGAGCGAGGCCACCGGGTGAAGGTCTTCGAAGCCGGTCCGAAGGCCGGCGGCCAGATTCTGATCACCTCCGCGCTGAAGCGGCGGCGCGAGATCCTGGGCATCGTCGATTGGCGGCTGGCGGAATGCGACCGGTTGGGTGTCGAGATCGAATACAATCGCTACGCCGAAGACAGCGACGTCTTGCAGGAAAATCCCGATATCGTCGTCGTCGCCACGGGAGGATTGCCCAGCCTGGACTGCCTATACGGCGGTCAGGACCTCGCAACGACAACCTGGGACATTCTGAGCGGAAGCGTGCCAGTGGCCAAATCAGTCCTGCTTTACGACGATGGCGGATCACACAACGCAATGACCGCGGCCGAATTCATTGCAGAGGCAGGCGCGGAACTCGAGCTGGTCGGTCCGACAAGGACCTTGGCGGCAGATATCGGGGCAACGACTTATCCCGCATATTTCAAGGCGCTGAAGAAGGCGAACGCCGTCGTCACGATGAACCTGCGAATCGAACGGCTCGAGCGTCGCGGCAACAAGATCGCCGCTGTCTTCCTGGACGACTACACGAAAGAGTGTTCCGAAAAGATCGTCGATCAGGTCGTCATAGAGAATGGTGTGACGCCGCTGGAGGACCTCTACTTCGCGCTTAGGCCGCTCTCGAAGAACCTTGGCGAGGTCGACTACAAGGCCCTTGTGGCGATCCAACCCCAGCAGACGACCAAAAACCCCGGGGGTGGCTTCCAGCTCTTCAGGATCGGGGACGCGGTGGCCAGTCGGAACATTCACGCCGCGATCTATGACGGTCATCGGTTCATGGCTGCCGTCTAGCAGCGTCAGATCGTCGGCAACAACTGCTTAGGCATCACCCCCTGGAAAGGACTACTTCATGCCCGTGCAACCACTCTCAGGCCGCATCGATCATGGCTCTCTCTTCATCGACCTCAATTCAATCGAGTGGACACCGGCGGAAGACGGCTTCTACATGAAGACGATCTACAAGGATGAGGTCAGTGGGGAATCCACCATCCTGATGAAGATGGATCCCGGAACGCGCTCCGCGATGCATTCTCACGATCAGGTCGAGGAAATCCTCGTGCTGGAAGGCTCCTTCTCAGATCAGGACAACACCTACACCGCGGGCCAGTATTGTATTCGCGCCGTCGGCGCCGAGCACGAGACGCATTCCGAAAACGGCGGCATCGTGCTGCTGATCTATCGAAATTAGTCGGGCCGTACGCTGGAAACGTTGCGGCCACCGGGAGCAAACGGTTGGCGTCACGCGGGTGGCAACGTCCGCTTTTGTGGTGCCAAATTCCCAAGCCGGCGTTCCGCTTTCAGCAATTGAAGATATTCGCCTTGGACACCAAGCGATACGACGCGTGCGTCTCGACAGAAGCAGGCTGAGCCTCGAAATCATCGACGATCATCGGCCGAGGCGCTACTGTCAGCCCGCGGTCTCGCCATGATTTCAATATTTTAGGGAGATGGTAGCGGGAGAGGGACTTGAACCCCCGACCCCAGGATTATGATTCCCGTGCTCTAACCAACTGAGCTACCCCGCCAGGGCGGCAAAAGGCTTGAAAACACGACCGGGATCGATCGGTAATTCAAGGCGTTCGCCAAGGTCGCGCGGATATAAGGTTGGCAGGGCAAGCCTGTCAAGCTTGGATAACGGCTCCGCGACAGCATAATCTCATCCCGAAAAAGCTTTGCCGGGCAGACAACGGAAGCGCGGCGCCGGGGTTGAGTTCGGCGGGGCACGTCGCTATGTCTCGGCCATGAAATTCTAGAGTTAGAGCGAATGAAGCCGCGCATCGCAGTCCTCGGTTGCGGATACTGGGGCAGCAACCATATCCGCACCCTCAAGGCGCTTGGCGCGCTGCATGCCGTTTCCGACGCCAATCGCGCCCGGGCCGAAGGTTTCGCCAGCGAGCAGGATTGCCTGGCGATCGAGCCGGACAAGCTGTTCGACCACCCCGACATCGACGCCATTGTGATGGCGCTGCCGCCGCAGTTCCATGCCGACATGTCGATGCGTGCGGTGGAGAACGGCAAGGACGTGCTGGTCGAGAAGCCGATCGCGCTGACGGTGCCGGACGCCGAGCGTTCGGTGCAGGCTGCGAGGGACAATGGTCGCGTCTTCATGGTCGGCCATGTGCTGCGCTACCATCCGGCCTTCGAGACGCTGAAGGCGCTGATCGACAATGGCGAGTTGGGCGAGGTCCGCTACATCCACTCGCATCGGCTCGGCCTCGGCAAATTCCACACCGAAAACGACGCGCTGTGGGATCTGGCGCCGCACGACCTGTCGATGATCCTGGCGATCACCGGCACCGAGCCGATCGAGGTGAGGGGCGAGGGCGCGGCACTGCTCGACAAGCTCAGCGACTTCGCGCATCTGCACATGCGCTTCCCGAACGGCGTGCGCAGCCATCTCTTCGCCTCCCGGCTCAATCCCTATCGCGAGCGGCGCCTGACGGTGGTCGGCACCAAGGCTATGGCCGTGTTCGACGACGTGGAGCCGTGGGAGCGCAAGCTTGCCGTCTATCGCCATGCGGTCTGGCAGGACAGCGGCCAATGGGCCTTCACCGCCAACGAACCGTCCTATGTGGCGGTGGGCCAAGGCATGCCGCTGACACGCGAACTCGCGCATTTCATGCAGTGCATCGAAACGCGGGCCGAACCGCGCACGGACGGCGAGGAAGCGATCCGGGTGCTGCGCATCCTGACGGCCGGCACGGTGACGCACACCGGCTCGTCCGCCTGAGGTTCACCCGCGGTGGCTCGCGGAATACTGGATCTTATTCGGCGGGAATTTGAGCTGGCCGCGCGGCCAGCCTGGAGAGCATCGCCTCGGCCTCGGCGCCGCGCTCGGAGCGCTCGATAAAGCCGCCGCCGAAAACTCGTGCCTCGTTGCCGTCGTCGGAATAGAGCACGCAGGCCTGGCCGGGGGCGATGCCGGACTCGCCATCCACCAGCTCGACCGACGTCACGCCGTCGCGGTGATGCAGCACGGCCGGGCGGGGCGGCCTGGTCGAACGGACCTTGGCGAACAGCTCGAGCCCGCCGGTCGGGACGTTCGACAACGGGCCGTCGCCCAGCCAGTTCATGCCGCGCAGGTAGATCTTGTGGGTCTCCAGTGCCTCGCGCGGGCCGACGACGACGCGGGCGCGGTCGGCATCGAGGTGAACGACATAAAGCGGCTCGCCCGAGGCGATGCCGATGCCGCGGCGCTGGCCGATCGTGTAGCGCAGGATGCCTTCATGGCGGCCGAGCACGCGGCCATCGATATGCACGATGTCGCCTGGATTGGCGGCCGCCGGCTTCAGCTTGGCGATGATGTCGGAATACTTGCCCTGCGGCACGAAGCAGATGTCCTGGCTGTCCTGCTTGGCGGCGACGGTCAGCCCCATCTCCTCCGCAATGGCCCGCACCTCGGGCTTCGACAGTCCGCCCAGCGGAAAGCGCAGATAGTCGATCTGCGCCTGGGTGGTGGCAAACAGGAAATAGCTCTGGTCGCGGTCGGCGTCGACCGGGCGGTAGAGCGAGCGATGCGCGCCATTGGCGCGTGAGCGGATATAGTGGCCGGTAGCCAGCGCGTCGGCGCCGAGGTCCTGCGCTGTCGCCAGCAGATCGGCGAACTTTACCGTCTGGTTGCAGGACACGCAAGGAATCGGCGTCTCGCCGGCGACGTAGCTTTCGGCGAAGGGATCGATGACCGCCTTGCGGAAGCGCTCCTCGTAGTCGAGCACATAATGCGGAATGCCGAGTGTCTCGGAAACGCGGCGGGCGTCGTCGATGTCCTGGCCGGCGCAGCAGGAACCGGCCCGATGGGTGGCCGCGCCATGGTCGTAAAGCTGCAGGGTCACGCCGACGACATCGTAGCCCTCGCGCTTCAGGATACCGGCGACGACCGACGAATCGACGCCGCCCGACATGGCGACGACGACGCGGGTTTCTTCGGGGCGTCCGGGAAGATCGAGGCTGTTCATGGTCTTTCACACTGCATGGCGCTGATGCCAACGGCCGGAATATAGGTCAAGCCTTCCGCCTGCGCCAGCTTGCCTTCCAAAGCGCTTCTTAGAGGCAGAATCACGGCCGCGGCGCCGTTTGCTTCAAATGCCGAACAAAAGCCTAACGCGACGTTCACGATCCTTACCTAGTGATTAGGGTTCGCTTAGGCAATTTTTAAAGCTGTGGCGGTAGTGTGGCGGGGATTGGGTCTTTGAGTTTTTTGTAGAGAGTACGATGACCGATCTGGTTAGACCTAGAGTCAAGTATGTTATCGGGCCTGACGGCAGCCCTCTTACGATTGCCGATCTGCCGCCTACCAATACACGGCGCTGGGTTATCCGGCGCAAGGCGGAAGTGGTCGCGGCGGTGCGCGGCGGGCTGCTCAGCCTCGAGGAAGCCTGCCAGCGCTATAAGCTCACGACCGAGGAATTTCTCTCCTGGCAGGCGTCGATCGATGAATACGGCCTGGCCGGGCTGCGCACGACGCGGATTCAGCAATACCGGCACTGAAGCGAAGCTTCACCAGATAATATGAAGGGCGCGGAATTCCGCGCCCCTTTCGTGTCCGGCGGCCTTCGAATCAGGCTGTCAACACGACCTTGCCGATCGGCCTGGTGGCAAGGAAGGCATGAGCGGCGCCTGCCTCATCGAGTGGGAAGGCCTTCGCTACATGGACCGATAGTTTCTTCGCATCGACCAGCTTGGCAAGTTCGACGAGGCCTTCGCGATCGGGTGTTACGGACACGCGTTCCACGTGGATGTTCCGCTCCTTAGCCGCAGCCTTGACAGCATCATCGACACCGAGCAGCGACACCAGGGTGCCGCCGTCGCGAAGCACCTTTAGCGACCCTTGGGCATTGTCGCCGCCAACGGTCTCCAGCACCAGGTCGATATCGGCAACCCGGTCCGCAAAATCGCCCCTGGAGTAGTCGACCACCTCATCGGCGCCGATGGAACGGACGAAATCAAGCTTGTCCGGGCTGGCGGTCGAGATGACATGAGCGCCGAGCGCCTTGGCTATCTGCACGGCCAAGTGACCGACGCCACCGGCGCCGGCGTGGATCAGCACGCGCTGGTCGGGCCGGATGCCGCCTTGCCGCACAAGGCCTTGCCAGGCGGTCAGCCCGGCCAGCGGCAGCGCCGCCGCGTGTGTGTGGTCGATCCTGCCAGGTTTCGTCGTGATCTGATCCGCTGGAGCCGAGGCAAACTCGGCGTAGGCGCCTGCTTGCCTGGGGAAGCGGGGCATGCCGTAAACCTCGTCGCCGACCTTGAAGCCGGTCACGCCATTGCCCAACGCCTCGACCGTACCGGAAATGTCCCAGCCGAGGACGAAGGGCGGGTCGCCGAGCAAACGGTAGTGGCCGCCGCGCACCGCGGCGTCGACGGGGTTGATGCCAGCTGCCTTGACACGAACGAGCACCTCGTCGCGCCCGGGGGAGGGGGTGGGTTGTTCAGCCACGAAAAGGACGTCGGGTCCGCCGACGGCATTCTGGATAACGGCACGCATGAAAGCCTCCTGGATGGATAATGTGCCACTATCATTTGGATAGTAATATTCCCTTGTCTAGTATGTACTATTTCTATAGATAGGTACCTCATGGATAGTGAGGAAAGCTCCCCGTTCGGCTACGATGCGTTCCGGCGTACCTGCCCATCGCACACCGTGCTTGAGATGCTGGCCAGCAAATGGGTTTATCTCACCGTCTGCGCGTTACGGCGCGGTCGCATGCGCAATGGCGAACTGGCGCGGAAGCTCGAGGGCATCACGCCGAAGATGCTGACGCAGACGCTGCGCGTGCTCGAGCGGGACGGCCTCGTCCGGCGCGAGGTGTTTGCGGTCATCCCGCCAAGGGTTGAATATGAGCTGACGGAACTCGGCCAGAATCTCTCGGAGCTGCTCAGCCAGATCCGCTCATGGGCGGAGGAACACGCGCCCGACATAAAAGGTGCCCGCGCGCGGGCATCGGCTGCTCATAACGACGAAATGGAAGCAATGCCTTGAGGCTGGCGGATCGGAGGGCCCGGTCTTCCTGGGCTTGCCGGTTCGACGCGAATGTCTGCTTTCGGCGACGGGATCGTTTGCGTCGGATGCCTAGCCGATCATGGCGCTACGACCGCCCACGTCCGGCTCGCGGATCTTGCTGTCGCGGGATTCCAGCATTTCCGCCTTGGAAAGCTCCGCTTCAGCTTCGCCTAGTAGTGATTCGGCGATGGTTCGCTGCTGAGCGAGGTCGCTTTGCGAGTTCCTGAGGTTGTCGCGGCGCAGGCGCGCCGCCTTTGCGAAGGTTGGATAGGCAAAATGGTTGATGTCGGTGATGCCGGCCTTCTTTTCCTCGGCGGCGACCTGAAGCTCCAGCTCGACGGCCATGCGCTCGAACTCGGCGATCATCATGTCGAGTTGCAGCAGCTGGCGCCGCTTCTCATTCACCTGAAACTGCTTCAGCCGAACGAGGTTTTCACGTGACTTCATGACTCGATACTCCGCAAACGCACACCTGCATATCGTCCAATCCGCCCGGAAACGCCCAAGCGCCGCCCGTTTCCCCCGGCTTTCCCCTCTCTATGGGAAACAAAGCCCTAAAGATTTTTGCCGGTGGTAACCATTCGTTTACGGGCATTGTTAATCATACGGGCGAGGACTTAAGGCCGGGTAAAAATTCCGGCTGCGGCGGGAAGCGCGGCCTGCGAGTCTCTGGAGTCACTTAGGCTGACTTATTAATGTGGTGCATTAGCGATTTGGGTCTGTGATTCGTTATTAGATTCAAGTGGGTGTAGAAAGGGGTTAAAAAATCTGATATCGTGGCTGACACGAAATTAGGATTTGTTAACCAGTCGGTGGCACCTTCTGTACAGGCAATCACTGCTCCGGTCCCGGACGGGTCGTGACATGGTCCGGCAGCAGAAAAGGGGAATGAAATGCGTGTTCTGCTGATTGAAGATGACAGTGCAACCGCACAAAGCATCGAATTGATGCTGAAATCGGAAAGCTTCAACGTCTATACGACCGATCTCGGCGAAGAAGGCGTCGACCTCGGCAAGCTCTACGACTACGACATCATCCTTCTCGATCTCAACCTTCCCGACATGTCGGGCTACGAAGTCTTGCGCACGCTTCGTCTTTCAAAGGTGAAGACGCCAATTCTGATCCTCTCCGGCATGGCCGGCATCGAGGACAAGGTCCGCGGCCTCGGCTTTGGCGCCGATGACTACATGACCAAGCCGTTCCACAAGGACGAGCTGGTGGCGCGTATCCACGCCATCGTGCGCCGCTCCAAGGGCCACGCCCAGTCGGTCATCACCACCGGCGACCTGGTCGTCAACCTCGATGCCAAGACGGTCGAGGTCGGCGGCCAGCGCGTGCACCTGACCGGCAAGGAATACCAGATGCTGGAGCTGCT
>NZ_JANINM010000529.1 GCF_024509055.1 Mesorhizobium sp.
GCGAGGAGATCATGGCGGTCATTGCCAAGCATGTGCAGATCGACCAGGACTACCTGCAGGTCTCGATGGACCGCGGAGCCACCATGTCGACGCTGGAGATCGACATCCAGATCCCCAACAAGAGCCCGCAGCCATTGGCCATGGCCGGCTGACAGGGGTTTTACGCCGGCGGGACAGCGCTCGCGCTGCCCCGTCAGCATCTCAACACTCCGGCATCCTGCCAGCGTGCCGGCCCACCATCTTGTCCTAGCCATCCGCCCCGCGCTGCCTCACGACAGCGTGAGCGCCGCGTCCTATCTCCATGCCCGAACCAGGGATGGAGCCAGGATTGACCTCGCAGACAGCGCAACCGCAGACACATGCCGGCAGCCTGCCCATCCTCGGGCTGCTCGGCGCCATCCTGTCGGTGCAGGTGGGGGCCGCCTTCGCCAAAAGCCTGTTCCCGACGCTCGGGCCCGAGGGCACGACGATGCTCAGGCTCGCCATCGGCGCGCTGATGCTGGCGGCGGTGCTCAGGCCCTGGAAGGTGCTGCCGACCCGAAAGGGCCTGCCCTGGCTCGCCGCCTACGGCGTCACCGTCTGCGCCATGAACATGCTGTTTTATGCCGCGCTCGCGCGCATTCCGCTCGGCATCTGCGTGGCGCTCGAATTCACCGGGCCGCTTTTCGTCGCCATGCTGGGATCCAGGCGCGCCCTCGACCTGGTCTGGGTGGTTTTTGCCGTCGCCGGCATCGTGCTGCTCTCGCCCTTCGCCGATGTCAGCCGCGGGCTCGATCCGGTGGGCGTGCTGCTTGCGCTCGCCGCCGGCGGCTGCTGGGGGCTCTACATCATCCTGGCACAGAAGGCCGGCGCCGAGCTCGGCGCGCGCACCGCTGCCTATGGTATGGCGATCGCCGCTGTGCTGGCGCTGCCCTTCGGCTTTTCGGCCGCCGCGCCGCATCTCGCCAATCCGCATATCATGGCCGGCGCGGTCGTCGTCGGCCTGTTCTCCAGCGCGCTGCCCTTCTGGCTGGAAATGATGGTGTTGGCCCGGATGCCGGCCAAGGTCTATGGCATGATCGTCTGCCTGGAGCCGGCGGGTGGTGCGCTGACCGGCTTCCTGTACCTGCACGAGGACCTGAGCGTGCTTCAATGCGTCGGCATCGCGGCCGTGATCGTCGCCGCCTTCGGCTCGGCGGTCACGGCGAGGCGACCCTTGCCGTTGCCGGCCTGAAGCAATTCCAGGAAAAGTGCGCAGCGGTTTTCCGTCCGGAATTGCGGCAGGCAAAGAGAGCAATTCCAGGAAAAGTGCGCAGCGGTTTTCCGTCCGGAATTGCGACAGGCAAAGAGAGCAATTCCAGCGGTTTTCCATCCCGAAGAATCCGCCGAGATAGCGGCCGGGCCTCAGGGATCGAGCGCCGTCGTCTCGTCGTTGATTATCCCCAAACGAGCTTCGATCGATGCGATCTTGTCGGGGGCGCCGGCCGTCGCCTCTATCTCCAGGAAGAGTTGCTCGAATCCGCCCGGCGTGACTATGGCGAACATCTGTCCGAGCTCGCTGCTTATGTTTCGCCAACTGTGACGCACATGAGGCGGCAGGACGACGACGGTGCCCGGAGGGGCATCGAACTCCTCATCGCCACATTGGAAACGATAGGTCCCTTGGACCACTCGAAAAACCTCCGTCTCTCGAGTATGGGTGTGAGGGGCAGGGCCTTTCCCGGGGAGGGTGAAAGTTTCCCACATCCCGAATGCGCCGTTGGTTTCGGCTGCGGTGGCGTGGATCACCACCTTTGCGCCATGTGGCGCTCTGGCCAGGCGTTCCCTGCCCGGCGCGGAGATAACCGCCTTCCGAAAGTCTGACATAGCCGACACCCCCCATTTGGTTGACCGCGACAATAGCATTGAATCGATCACCGGTTTCGCTGTCGACATAGAGGCGGCATCGAGGTGGAACGGGTGACGTTCGCTACCTCTGCCGCAGGGGGCTGCGAGGGTTCTCCTCTCGCGGTCGCGCAAAATGGACATATATGCGGGGCCGCCGGACCGCATCCTGTGGTTGAGTTAGGACTTAGGTCTGATATTCATCCAAAAAAGGTCCGAGTGGACAAAACAAGGGTCGTGGGCCACTTCCCCGCGACGGGCTGATTGGGGATGCTCACGCTGCGACAATGCCGGCGGGGTAATTCGGCCGACGGGCTGGAAGGCTGGCATGGGGAGAATGGGATGCGCTTGAAGCGCAGGGGTGGCAGGCTTGTCTTGCGAGCGCTGACGGCGCTCGCCTTGATTGTCGCGCCCTATCATCTCTCCATCGATGGACTTATCCCGGTCAAGGCCTATGCCGGCAAGGGCGGCAATGGCGGCGGCAACAACGGCAACGGAAACGGCAACGGCGGCTCGAACGGCAACGGCAACAGCGGAAACGGCAATTCGAGCGGCAATAGCAGCAGCAGCGGCGGCAACGGAAACGGCAATAGCGGCAACGGAAACGGCGACGGCGGCTCGAGCGGCAACAGCGGCAACGGCAATTCGGGCGGCAATAGCGGGAATGGAAACGGCGACGGCGGCAACGGGAACGGGAACGGCAATAGCGGCAACGGAAACGGCGACGGCGGCTCGAACGGCAACGGCAACAACGGGAACGGCAACAGCAGCGGTGGAGACAGCAGCACCGGGGGAACGACCGGCACCGGCAGCAACACCAGCACCACAACAAGCAGCAGCGTCGCCGATGTAGACAATCACGTGACGGTTGCGACGGGCGACAAGGTCGAGGTCAGTGGCGCCAGCATCCAGGTCACGCACAAGAACGGAATGACGGAGAGGGTTGAGAACGGCCGGTTCAGGATGCAGGACAAGTACGGACGTACCATCGTCGACCGCAAGGCCACCAGGGCGGATTTAAATCGCCTGAAGAGTTTGTGAGAGCAGAGTTTGTGAGAGCGAGGTTCTATCTGGATTAGATCTTCAAGGGACTGAAGGCCGGCGCTGCAAAATCAGGTTGCCACCTTTTGCTTTGCTTCTTCGGTCCTGATCATCATTTGACAGAACTCCCGCTTCTCACCTTACCCCCGCCTTTTGGCGGGGGTACTTTTTTGGGCCCTTGGGGACGGTTGCCAGGGGACCCTAGTCGCCAGGCCCCGATGCCGGGGAATAATCCTCGCGCGCAATCAAGATCTACGGCACGGCTTTTACGTGCTGAAGGATGCCAGGGCCGTAGTGTGTCGCGGTTCGTTGGTATGCCCGCATGATTTTTTGCGAGCCCAGTCATAAAGAATTGCCGGCCGATTTCCAAGCAATTTGGTTAACGCTGCCCCGAAGCCGTTGCGACATTGGTCCCCGCAGGCGGCAAAAAAAGTCCCACCCGCAAGGGCAGGGGTCGTGGGCCGCTTCCACAGCCTTGCCAAACGGGGGATGCTTCGCGCGAAGCCGCCGGCTCGCCCGCCCCCTGGTCGAGAGCTGGATTCCGGTCGAGGCCGAGGCGGAGCCGACACAGAAGGACAGGATGCGCGAACCCGTCTCAAAGCGGATCTCCTCGCTTGCGCTGCGGGCTCTGGCCGCGCTGGCGTTGGCTGTCGCGCCTTGTCATCTGACGACAGACGGCTTGGTGAAGACCTCAGCTGCCCATGCTGGAAACGGCAATGGCAACGGCGGCAATGGTGGCGGCAACAACGGCAACGGAAACGGCAACGGCGGCAACTCCGGATCGCCGGGGGGCTCGAATTCCGGCAATGGCGGCAACAACGGCAATGCCGGCGGCAATGGCAATGGCGATGGTGACGGGAACAATGGCACTGGTAACGGCCAGGGCAACAGTTCCGCCGGCAGCGTCGGTTCGAGCGATCAGGGCACCCACGTCAATCTGGCGACCGGCGACAAAGTGGAGGTGGTCGGTGGCAAGATCACTGTGCTCCACCCCAACGGCATGAAGGAAGAGGTTGAGAACGGCCGCTTCGAGATGATGGATGCTCTCGGCCGCACCATCGTCGAACGCAAGGCGACGCAGGACGACATCGTGCGACTGCAAAGCCTGTGAGGGTTGTGAGAAGCTACCCCCTTCAACACCCTCGCGTAAGTCACCCCCGCTTCCGGAGGCGGGGGTGATTCGCTGTTAGGGGCTGCGGAATTCAAGCATTGAAGAATTGAAGAACAAGAAGGCTGGTTTCACCCTTTCCTCAATTCCCTACTGCCTTTCCCTCGCCTCATGCATCAGAAGCGCCGCTTCCGTGCGGTTGCGCACGTTGAGCTTGGTCAGCACTTTGGTCATGTGATGCTTGACCGTCTTTTCCTGCAGCGACAGCCGGGCGGCGACCTCCTTGTTGCTCAGGCCCTCCGCCACCAGTTTCAGGATCTCGGTCTCCCGGCCGGTGAGACGGCTGAGCGGAGCGGGCTTGCGGGCGGCGGGCTGCAGCAGGTCGGACAAAAGCCTGGCTGACAGCGCCGGCGAGACATAGCTCTGGCCGTTGGCGACATCGCGCAGGATTTCGGCCAGCGACTTCGAACCGACGCCCTTCAGCACATAGCCGCGCGCCCCGGCCTTCAACGCCTGGGCGACGTCGGCGTTCGTCTCGGACACCGTCAGCATGACGATCTTCTGTTCGGGCATCGCGGCAAGGATGCTCGTCAGCGCATTGAGGCCGCCGCCCGGCATGGAGATGTCGAGCAGAAGGATATCGGGCGTGCCGGAACGCGCCAGCCGTTCCGCGTCGTCGGCGCTGGCGCCTTCGCCCACAAGCTCGAAGCCGCCGATTTCGCCGAGGCTGCGCGCCACGCCCTCGCGAAACAGCGGATGGTCGTCGACAATGGCGATACGGATGGGTGCGGTCACGGCTGCTCCTCGACAGACAATGTGATCATCAGTCTCGTTCCTCCCGGCCCCGACAGTGTCTCGAACTGCCCGCCGATGCTTTCAATACGTTCCCTAAGGCCGGCAAGGCCCAGCCCTTCGCTCTTGCCCGAGTCGAAGCCGGGACCGGAGTCCTGCACTTCGACCGCCAGCTTGCCGCTTTTCATCGCGGCCTTCACCTGCTGCCCCTTGCCCTTGCCGTGGCGGTACGCATTGTTCAGCCCCTCCTGCGCAAATCGGTAGATGCTGATCTTCTCCGAGGTGCCTAGTTCCGGCAAGCGTTCCGGTACGGTTAACAACACCTTGGTGTCTGTCCGGCGCTCGTGCTCGGCCACCGCCAGCCGCAGGATGTCGCTTACGGCCTGGGTCTCGATCTGCGGCAGCACCAGCCCGTTGCAAATGCCGCGTATCTCGCGCATCGCCTCGCCGAGCGTCTTGTGGATGCCGGCGATCTCGGCCTCGCGCAGCTCGCTCGACGTGCCCGGATCGACCAGCATGGGGCTGTCCATCCTGAGTGCGGCTAGCGCCACCAGTTGCGCCGGCCCGTCATGCAGGTCGGCGCCGATGCGGCGCAGATACCGCTCGTTGAGTGCGGTCGCGCGGCGCGAGGCGCGCTGCACGCGCAGGCGCAGCGACGAATTCTGCGCCAATGCGGTCTGCAGCTCGGCGACCTTGGCCTCGAGCGTGGCGCGCTGGGTGGCGATGGTACGGCTGCCGCGAAAGACGATCCCGGACAAAAGCGCAAGCGCGGTTGCCGTCGCGCCTGCAACGACCAGCCAGCTCCACAACAGGGCGGAGTGCAGCGATTCCTCGAAGTCGTCCGACACCTCGTAGAACTCGGTGACGGCGACGACGTCGCCCGACCAGGGCTCACGTACGGGGTTGTAGATTTCGAGCAGCGGCAGACCCAGGGCCCGTTCCTTGTCGTTTTCCTCGTCGTCCAGCTGGTTGAACTTGACCATGACGTTGCCGGCAAAGGCGGCCGCCAGATTGGGGTTCGGCCCGAACTTCTTGCCGATCAGATCGGCGTCCTTGGCGTAGAGGATCGTGCCGTCGCGCCGCCAAAGCTTGAACGAAACCAGCCGCTTTCCCAGCGCGCCCTGGCCTAGCGTCTCGTCAAGCGCCCGCTTGACGGTGTCGTCGAGCTCGCGGCTCTTGCGCAGGTCCGGCAGAAGCGGCGCGATCACGCTGTCGACATAGAGCGCGGTGGTGGTGGCGGAGTTGTGCATGACGCCCTCACGGATCTGCGCAGTCACCCACAGACCAACCACCAGCATCACCGCCAGCAGAACGATACCGCCGGCAATGAGGAACTGCAGCGCCAGCGACAGCCCGCTCCAGCGCCGGACGATTTCGTTCGCAAAGACCCTCGCTAGACGCACCATCATATCCCGCCCCCGCCGGGAGATTATAATCGCTGTTTGGCGATTGCGACACCGACCTTGGTCCGGCCCCCGGGTGAGGGTTAACGGCGTCCGGTTTCCGGGTCGCCGGCCCCATGCTTCGCGGGGAGATCGTCGAACTGACGACGCCTTCGGTCCCACGGTCCGTTGCCGATGGAACGCAAGACGGGCAGCCGCGTTTCCAAGTCTGCCATGTCGAGGAGTTTTTGCCGCCTCCAGGCCAAGACGTCCGCCGGGGCCTCGCCAGCCGATGCGGATCGCTTGGCGCGCGCCCAAAAGAACGCGAGGCTCAAGGTCCTGCGCACGCATGCGTCGTGGCTGGTTTTCGACCCTCAGGCGCATTTCCACGACGAGGTCGACTGTTCGGCGGTGTTCGGCGAATCGTCCATGCGGGATCGGCGATCCGATTCCAGCTGAACCGCCTCTTGCGGTTGCGCGGGCTAGGCGACCTGAAGCCGCCCGACGGCATCCGCCCGCGAGATCGCGATCAGCCGTGCGGCAGCCAGCGGCGCCATGATCACGAAGAACGCCGTGATGTCGAGGAAGATCGACCACGCCAGATCCATCCCGCTGTGGTCGTAGCAAACTGCAAATTCCATGGCCCTTGCCCCTATGGATCCACCCAGCTTTGCACACACCAAGCATGAGCCTGATTTGTAGGGAATGCAATGGATTGCTAATTTTCGTTCAGATTCATCATGCTACGAGAGTTTCATCTCGCGTCGGCAGTATGGCCCGCGCGCGATGTCGATCATGATCGCATCACCCCAGTGCGCTGGCTTGGGACAATGAGACCTGAGTAAGGGTCCACCCCTGCTGGCGGATCGAAAGCGGGAAGGCGCCCCTCGCTCGACGGTCGGCCGAATAGCAATTCAGGCGCAGTTCTTCAGTTCGACCACCTCGACGCCGAGGCGAAAAGCCTGTCCGTCGGCATAGGAGCGCGCATGCTGCTCGGCCTCGAACGGGAAAATGAGCGTGGTGCCATAGGCGGTGACGCGCACCGTCCACTTCTCGCCCCTGACAAGTTCGACACCGTGAAGCTTTGCCGTCGTCATTCCGCCCTCCCAGATGCGGCACCGCTCGTGGCGTTCGCATAACGCCTCGACGGTCGTTTCAGTGCAAGTAACCCGACCGAACCGCGGTGCGGCCATGTCGATCCGACAATGGGTCGCTTGCGTCGGTGAAATGGTTCACGGACGGCCACGCTTCCGTCGCTCTTTCGTCATCGGCGCCCGTCGCGACTTCAGAGGAGCGCTGAATTGGCGCGCGACCTGTTGACAGGCGAACGCCTATGGCCACTAAATATAGATGTCGTGGTCTTCCGAGTCGGTTCGTGCTCGGAAGCTAAGAGGGAAGCCGGTGACCCGCTGAGGGGAGGCCGGCGCTGCCCCCGCAACTGTAAGCAGCGAGTCCGCGTCGAGTAACGCCACTGGAGCCGCAAGGCGCCGGGAAGGCCGACAAGGGCGACGACCTGCAAGCCAGGAGACCTGCCCCGACATTTCGAACGTCCACGGGCGGGGTGTCCCGGCGGTACGCTTTGTCCGCGCGGCTTTCGAGCCGCTCCCGGCATGCGTGCGCCACGCTCCGTCCCCCAGAAACCAGCAGGCCAAAAACCATCGGGGATGATGATGACCGCCACTGCCGCCGCCCATGCCAACGGAACCGCGCCGCTTCCGCACGCTATCGAACTGCCCACAACGCCGGTTTCCGAGCCGGGCTATCGCGTCATCCGCCGCAACGGCTCGGTGACGCCTTTCGACCCGACCAAGATCACGGTGGCGCTGACCAAGGCCTTCCTCGCGGTCGAGGGCTCGACGGCGGCGGGCTCGCGGCGCGTGCATGACGTGGTGGAAGAGCTGACGGCGCAGGTCATCGCCGCGCTCACCCGCCGGGCGGATGCCGGCCGCACCTTCCACATCGAGGAGGTGCAGGACCAGGTCGAGCTGGCGCTGATGCGCGGCGAGCATCACAGGATAGCGCGCGCCTACGTGCTCTATCGCGAGGAGCGGGCGAGGGAGCGCGCGGCGGAGAAGGCGGCGGCTGCCGCGCCGGCGCGGCCCACGCTTCAGGTCAAGGGCGATGACGGTGCGTTGGCGCCGCTCGACGAGGCACGGCTGGCCCGCATCGTTGAGGAAGCCTGCGAAGGCCTCGACGCAGTCTCTGCGGCCCCCATCCTCGCCGAGGCGCGCCGCAATCTCTATGACGGCATCACGCTCGACGAACTGTCGCTGGCGCCGATCCTGGCCTCGCGCACCCTCGTCGAGCAGGAGCCGAACTATGCGTTCGTCTCGGCCCGCCTGTTGCTCGACCGCCTGCGCCGCGAGGCGCTGTCCTTCGTCGCCGGCCGCCCGGAGCAGGCGACCCAGGCCGAGATGAGCGAGCGTTACGCCGCCTATTTCCCCGCCTTCATCCGCCGCGGCATTGAAGCCGAGCTGATCGACCCCGAGCTTGGCCGCTTCGACCTCAACAGGATCGGCTCCGCGCTGAAGCCCGAGCGCGACCTGCAGTTCCAGTTCCTCGGCCTGCAGACGCTCTACGATCGTTATTTTCTCCAGACGCGCGGCAAGCGCTTCGAGCTGCCGCAGGCCTTCTTCATGCGCGTCGCTATGGGTCTTGCCGTGCGCGAGATCGACCGCGAGGCGCGCGCCATCGAATTCTACGACCTTCTGTCGTCCTTCGATTTCATGGCCTCGACGCCGACGCTGTTCAATTCGGGCACGCTCAGGCCGCAGCTCTCGTCCTGCTTCCTGACCACGATCGGAGACGATCTCGACTTGATCTTCAAGGGCATCAAGGACAATGCGCTGCTCGCCAAGTATTCCGGCGGCCTCGGCAATGACTGGACGCCGGTGCGCGGGCTGGGTGCCCATATCAAGGGCACCAATGGCGAAAGCCAGGGCGTCGTGCCGTTCCTGAAAGTCGCCAACGACACCGCCATCGCCGTCAACCAGGGCGGCAAGCGCAAGGGCGCGGTCTGCGCCTATCTCGAGACCTGGCATGTCGATATCGAGGAGTTCCTCGACCTCAGGAAGAACACTGGGGACGACCGCCGCCGCACGCACGACATGAACACCGCCAACTGGGTGCCGGACCTGTTCATGCAACGCGTCGAGGCGGATGCCGAATGGACGCTGTTCTCGCCGGACGAGGTGGCGGACCTGCACGATCTTTACGGCACCGCCTTCAAGACCGCCTACGAGGCCTACGAGGCGAAGGCCACCGCCGGCACCATCAAGGTGTTCCGCAAGGTCCGCGCCATCGACCTGTGGCGCAA
>NZ_JANINM010000530.1 GCF_024509055.1 Mesorhizobium sp.
GGCGCCGTGCATTCGGTGGTGTTCGGCGGCTTCGCCTCGCACGAGCTCGCCACCCGCATCGACGACGCCAAGCCGAAGCTGATCGTCACCGCTTCCTGCGGGCTCGAGCCCGGCCGCGTCGTCGCCTACAAGCCGCTGCTCGACAAGGCGATCGAGATGTCGAGGCATAAGCCCGATGCCTGCCTGATCCTCCAGCGCGAGCAGCTGCGCTGCGAGATGAAGGACAATTACGACATTGATTATGCCGACGCCGTGGCGCGCGAACGCGCGGCCGGCGCCAATGTCGACTGCGTCCCGGTTCTGGCCACCGATCCGCTCTATATCATCTACACCTCAGGCACGACCGGTCAGCCGAAAGGCATCGTGCGCGACAATGGCGGCCATATGGTCGCGCTGAAATGGACGATGGACAACGAGTTCGGCGTGAAGCCCGGCGAGGTGTTCTGGGCTGCCTCCGACGTGGGCTGGGTGGTCGGCCATTCCTACATCGTCTACGGGCCGCTTCTGCATGGCTGCACCAGCGTGCTCTTCGAGGGAAAGCCGATCGGCACACCCGACGCCGGCACCTATTGGCGGGTGATCTCCGACCATGGCGTTGTGGCGCTGTTCACGGCGCCGACCGCCTTCCGCGCCATCAAGGGGCAGGACCCCAAGGGCGAGTTCGTGCCGAAATACGACCTGTCGAAATTCCGCACCCTTTTCCTCGCCGGCGAGCGCGCCGATCCCGAAACCATCAAATGGGCCGAGCAGAAGCTCAACGTGCCGGTGGTCGATCATTGGTGGCAGACAGAGACCGGCTCGCCGATGACCATCAACCCGGCGGGACTCGGGCTCCTGCCGGTGAAATACGGCTCGCCCGGCGTGCCGATGCCGGGCTACGACATCCGCGTGCTCGACGATGCTGGGCATGAGGTGCCGCGCGGCACCCTCGGAAACGTCGTGGTCAAGCTGCCGTTGCCGGCGGGCTGCCTGCCGACGCTGTGGAATGCCGACGCCCGTTTCCGCCAAGCCTATCTCGATGAGTTTCCGGGTTACTACAAGACGGCGGACGCCGGCATGATGGACGAGGACGGGTACCTCTATGTCATGGCCCGCACCGACGACATCATCAATGTCGCCGGCCACCGGTTGTCGACCGGCGCCATGGAAGAGGTGCTGGCCGCCCACCCGGACGTCGCCGAATGCGCCGTCATCGGCATCGCCGACGCGATGAAGGGCCAGGTGCCCCTCGGCTTTGTCGTGCTCAACGCGGGCGTCGCGCGCGACACCGGCGCGATCGAGAGCGAGGTGGTGGGGCTGGTGCGCGAGCGCATCGGCCCGGTCGCCGCCTTCAAGACCGTTGTGACGATCAAGCGGCTTCCGAAGACGCGGTCCGGCAAGATCCTGCGCGGCACGATGCAGAAGATCGCCGACAAGGAAGAATGGTCGATGCCCGCGACGATCGACGACCCGGCCATACTCGACGAGATCACGGCGGCGCTGAAGAGCCGGGGCATCGGGGTTTAGGTGGACGTCGTCGGGCCGGCGCGCCCAAACGCCGTAAACTTATCCCGCGGTGCAATCGCTTGTTGTGCGATGCAGCAACAGCCCTTAAGCTTCGCGTGGGGGGCCATACCGAAGGGACGGCATGGCTCAGCACAAAACGACGTTCGGCGGCGTCGACATTCTTCGTTTTCTAGCAGCCGTCATGGTGATGTTCTATCACTACGGCTTCTGGGTGTGGGCCTTTCCCGACGGCATTTCGGCCCGCGCGACGGGCGGCATCCCACCCCACCCTGAAATGGCTTTTGCCGGCTCCGGCTGGGTTGGCGTGCAGGTGTTTTTCGTCATCAGCGGATTCGTCATCGCCTTCAGCGCCGAGAGATCGACGCCGCTCCGATTCTTCGAATCGCGCGTCAGGAGGCTGGTGCCCGCGGTGTGGGTCTGCGCGCCCGTCACCGCGATCGTGCTGTTGCTCGTCGACCTCTCCTGGCCAACGGACGCGGTGATGCGGCTCGTGCGCACCGCGCTGTTCGTGCCGTTCGAGCCGTGGGTGGACAGCGTCTACTGGACGCTCGGCATCGAGATCGCCTTCTACGCCGTCGTCTGGACGCTGTTGCGTCTCGGCCGCTTCGATCTGATGGAAGCGGTCGCCATAGTGATCGGGCTCGTCAGCACGATGTTCTGGAGCGCCTGTTTTGTCTTCGACTGGTCCGACCTCGCCGAGACGCGCTGGCTCCAGCTCGCACTGGTGCATCACGGCGCGTTCTTCGCGCTTGGGGTGCTCATCTGGCTGATGCGCTTCAAGGCGATGACGATGCCGCGCCTGGGCTTCAGCGCACTGTTCCTGGCCGGCGGCATGCTGCAGATCGTCAGCTCTGTCGACGTGCATAGCATCAAGGTCGGAGCGGCCATGCCCTACGCACCACCAATCATCGTCTTCCTTTCGGCGGTCGTGCTCATGGCGCTGTCGTTGCGCCTCGATCTTTCCTGGCGAGGCTGGCGCAGGATCGGGCTGATGACCTATCCGCTCTATCTGATCCACGACGTCGTCGGGGCGGCCGTGCTCGGCGCCCTGGTCGATGCAGGTGTCCCCTACCTCGCCGCGATGGCGGCCGTCGGGACGAGCATGATCGCGGCAAGCTGGCTGATCGCCGGCGAGGCCGAGCCGCGCATCCGACTGCTGCTCGACCACACGCTTTTCCGCTACCGGCTGAAGGCCGCCTGATCGTCCAGCCTGCCCACGCGGCAGTCACAGTTCCAGGCGCGTACCGTCGCCGGTGTGGAATTGTTTGCATTCCACGTGATATCGAGCCCGTGCAACCTGTGACGAACCCTTGCGCGAGCATCGAGTCCCTAATCTGTGAGCCTGTTCCAGCGATCAAGACGACCAAGAACCATGCCGCGCGAGCGGCTGGTGATGGATATGCGGGACAGCGTGGTCTATGCGATCGGCGACGTGCACGGGTGCTATGACGAACTGCGTGCGCTGGAGCAGAAGATCCAGCTCGACGCGCTGCAGTTCCGCGGCCGCAAGGTCATAATCATGCTCGGCGATTATGTCGACCGCGGACCGCAGTCTCGCCGCGTGATCGAGCACCTCATGGCCCCGGCGCCCAAGGGCTTCCTTCGGGTCTGCCTTGCGGGGAATCATGAGGTGGCGATGCTGAGCTACCTTGACGGTCATTTGTCGCGCGAGCCGTGGCTCCGCGTTGGCGGCCTGGAGACGCTGTTTTCCTATGGTGTCGATCCGGCGCGGCTCAAGAGCCTCTACGGTTCGAACGACGAGGTGGACATGCGCATCCGTTCGGCCATTCCAGCCAGCCATGTCGACTTCCTGCGCACGCTGCCGGTGATGGTCTGTTCCGAAAAATTCGTCTTCGTCCATGCCGGCATCAGGCCTGGCATCGCGCTCGAGGCGCAGGACGAGGCCGATCTCCTCAATATCCGGGAGGAATTCTTCGAGGCGTCGCACCGCCTCGACAGATGGGTGGTGCACGGGCACACTATCGTCGACGCTCCGCAACGCGACGGACGCCGGCTCGATATCGACACCGGCGCATTCCGGACCGGTCGGCTGACCGCAGTCAGGATCGTCGGCAAATATGGCCGGCTGCTTTCGACCGGCGATCGAGTCGACTCAGCGCTCCGGTAAAGGGGCCGAGCCGCCTATGATGCCTTGAACAGCTCCGACACGCGCCTCAAGCGGCCTGCCTGGCGCGCGTCTCCGACTTCTCCAGATAATAGCTCGAGTAGCGGTCGAAGAATTTCTCCGAGCCGCCGAGCGAGCCGTATTTCGCGAGCTTCTTCAGATTGACCTTGTTGAGCACGGCGCCGACGACTTTGTTGGCGATGTAGGGTTCCGACTCGAGCGTCGAACGCACCATCGCGCGCGGCGTGCGGCCCCATTCGGCGACGAGCACAAAGCCGTCGACAAGCGGCGCGAAAGCCTTGGCGTCAACCACGGGTCCAAGCGGCGGCAAGTCGACGATGATGTACTCGAACGTCTCCTTGGCGTTCTCGATGAAGCGCCGCATGCCGGCCGATCCCAGAAGTTCGCTGGTATGCGAGAACTGGCCGCGCAGCACGGCGGGGATGATGGCAAGCTTGGTCTGGCGGTCGACCTTGCCGACCGATTGCCATGTCTGCCCGTTGACCACCGCCTCCATCAATCCTTCGTCGGCTTCCATGCCGAGGCTGCGGCTGAGGCCGGGGTTGCGAAGGTCGCCGTCGATCAGCAGCGTCTTGGCGCCATTGGCGGCCAGCAGCCCGGCAAGGTTTGCCGCGACTGTCGACTTGCCTTCGCCCGGCAGCACCGAGATGACGCCGATCACCCGGCTTCCCTGGCCTTCCATCACCACGTCGAAGGCGATCTTGGCGTTGCGGAGCGTCTCGGCGAACATCGAGGCCGGCGCATCGATGCTCGCTCGCATGCGCGCCCGTTTCTCGGCGGCCGAAAGGCTGGTGACCTTGCTGTCCGCGGGCAGATCATCGGGTTTGGTATCCCTCGCCTTGCCGCCGCCGATCACCGGCAGATAGCCGAGGAATTTCAGTCCGACGCGATCGCGAACATCCTCGCCCGTGCGGAAGAAACGTTCGTTGAACTCGTTCAGGCCGCCAAATCCGGCGCCGAGCATAAGGCCAAGCACCAGCGACAATGCCACCACGCGCAAGGTGCGCGGGCTCGATGCCGTGAGCGGCATCGTGGCATCCGATATGATGCGGACCTTGCCGACCGGGAAGGTTTGCTGCTGCGAGGCTTCCTGGTAGCGGCTGAGGAAGGTCTGGTAGAGGGTGGCGAGCGCCTGCGCCTGTTGGTCCAGTTCTCTCAGCTTGACTTGCGACTCATTGTCGACCGAGCTCTGGCCGGCCGCGGCCGCGATCTGCTGCCTGAGCTTGCTTTCGCGCGCCTGCGCCACCTGGAAGTCGTTGCGATAGCTTTCGGTGATCTGTTTCAGCTGTCCGAAGATCTGCGCCGATACATCAGCCTTTTCCTTGGCGAGCGCCACAGCCTGGGGATGGTCCTTGCCATAGCTCGCCACGACATCCTGCAGACGCTTGGAGATGGCAAGGTAACGGGTCTTGAGCCCGATGACGACCGAACTGCTAGGCTGGTCAGCGGCAATGGCGGAATCGTTGAACGCGTTCTCCGAGCCGCTGTCGACGATCGCCTTGTACTGCTGATAGCGCGCGCTGGCGCGAGCCGTGTCGGCCTGAGCGATGATGAGCTGGGCGTTGAGATCGGCCAACTGCTTGCCGCTCATCAACTGGCCGTCACTGTTGGCCGACAGGCCATGCTCGGCCCTGAATTTCTCGACCTCCATGGCGGCCGTCTGCGAGCTCTGACGAAGCTCGGTCAGCCTGCCCTGCAGCCAGACGGCAGCGCGTTCGGTGGCGTCGAAACTGGCATTGAGCTGATCGGCGAGATAGGCTTCGGCGTAAGTCTTGGTGATGGCTGTGGCGAGAGCCGGGTTCGTCGACTGATAACCGAGGTTGATCACGTTGCTGCGGCCGGAGCGCGCCGCCTGCAGGTCGGTCTGCAGCTTGAGGACCGCATAGTCATGGCGCGCGGTGGCGATCATCGCTTCGCGCGTCGCGGCGTCGACATTCTGGATGCCGGGTATGTCATCCGCGCTGGAGCCGCGGAAATAGGTGATCACGCCTCGCAGCAGTCCGACGCCCTTGGCGAGGGCGGATTGGGGCGGGTTCATGAAGTCGTCATTCTGGTCGAGCTTCAGCTTGTCGACCACCACCGACGCCAGTCGCGCCGATGTCAGAATTTCGATCTGGCTGAGGATCGTGGCGTCCGTTTGCACCGTCACATTGGCGGCCGAGATGTCGTCCACGACCTTGTTCAGGCCCTCATCGATAAGCACGCTGCTGAACGACGTGTATTGTTTCGGCGTCGTCTGCAGATAGATCACACCAAGAAACACGCCGATGATGGCGCAGACCGCCACCACCTTGGCCTGCCGTGCGGCCATGCCAAGCAGACGCTCGACATCGATGAAGTCTTCCCCCTTTTCGGATTCGGTGCTGGGCAATGGCATCCTCTTGTCGAGGGGGAAGCTGGCATAGTTCATCTTCGGTCCAATTCCAGGTTGCAGGCGCTAACGGCCTTGGAAGATCGGCGTCGTTACCAGAAAAGACCACGCGACATTGGTGCCAAGGAGCGCCTGGCCTGAATGGCCAAGCGCAAGCGAGGCTGTCGCGCCATCGCGGTTATGCATATGCACCCAAAAGATGGGCATTATGCGGCTACTTCCCGGCGCTCATGCGACCGCACGAACTCCCGAAGCATTTCAAGGACAGGCCCTTTCATGTCGTCACGCGCCAGGGCGAAGGCGATGGTGGCCTCGATGAAGCCTTCCTTGGAACCGCAGTCGAACATGCGGCCGTTGAAGGGCTGGGCATAGAATGGCTGGCTCTTGGCGAGACGGACCATCGCATCGGTGAGCTGGATTTCGTTGCCGGCGCCGCGCGACTGGTTGCCGAGCAGCGCGAAGATCTCCGGCTGCAGGATATAGCGGCCGTTGATGTAGTAGTTCGATGGCGCGTCGGCGGGGGCCGGCTTTTCGACCATGGCCGTCACCTCGAAGCCGGAGCTTATCTCATCACCGCGGCCGACGATGCCGTATTTGCCGGTCTCGGAGGGATCGCAGCGCTCCACGGCGATGACGTTGCCACCGGTCCGCTGATAGAGATCGACCGTCTCGGCGAGACAGCCGGGCGCGCCGAAGGACACCATGTCGGGAAGGAGCAGCGCGAAAGGTTCGTTGCCGATCACTTCGCGCGCGCACCACACCGCATGGCCGAGACCGTGCGGCGATTGCTGACGGATGAAGCTGGTGGCGCCGGCCACCGGGAGCAGGCTTTCCAGCGACTGCAACTGCGCCTTCTTGCCGGTCTGTTCCAGCGTGCCGATCAGTTCAGGGTGCAGGTCGAAATAGTCTTCGATGACCGCCTTGTTGCGGCCGGTGACGAAGACGATGTGCTCGATGCCGGCCTCGAAAGCCTCGTCCACCGCATATTGCACGACAGGCTTGTCGACGACGGGAAGCATTTCCTTCGGCATCGACTTGGTCGCCGGCAGGAACCGCGTTCCGAGTCCCGCCACCGGTATGACTGCCTTCCTGACTTTCTGCATCTGGTATTCCTTCTGAGAAGATCGATTTCCACCTAGAGCTGGCTATGAAAAATCACTTCCATCGGCCTGCACGCTTCATCTCCCCGCCCCCACGGCAAACTGTGCCGCAACCCTTCGCAGCCGGACAGCGATCGGCATCGACATATGCCTAACCGCGGCCGGATCCCTGAGTGCCGTGCCTATCGCCTTCAGCGGAGCACGGGCCTTGATGTGCTGGACCAGAGACAGGAACGAAGCCGCCTTGCGCAGGCTGCGACGGCGCCTGGCGAAGGCGGCCATGGCCCTGTCATCCATCGTATGCGTCGCAGCGAAGGCGGCATCGGCGCTCGCCATCGCTTCGACATGGTGCAATTCGAGCACGCGTGAAATCGAGCCGGTACGGATGTGGTAGATGTAGCCGGTCGTCGGCTCGACGACGCAGCGGCCGCCCTTGGCCAGCGCGCTTGCCAAAAGGATATAGTCTTCGCCGATGCGCAGCTTCTCGTCGTAGCGAAGCCGGTTTTCGTCGAGGAAGCGACGCTGGAAGATCGGCTTCAGATAGCCGAGGTTGAAGCGCGATTCGAAGACCAGATTGCCGGCGATGTAGTCGGCAAGCGTGATTTCGCCGAGCGTTTCGATGTATTCTGCCGGGAACATGGTGTCCTCGGGCGTGCCATCCTCGCGCACGACCTGGACATTGTCGACGGCGATCTCGGCGCCCGCCTTTTCCGCCCGGGCGATCATCGCCGCCAGCCGATCGGGAAGGACGGCGTCGTCGGAATCGAGCACAGCCACCCAGCGGCCGCGCGCCAGGTCGAGGCCGGCATTCCTGGCGCCGCCCGGACCACGGTTATCGGGAAGCGCGACCACTTTCACGAGGTCCTTCGGATAGGAATGCGCCACTTCGAGGGTGCGGTCACGGGAGCGGTCGTCGACGACGATGATCTCGACGGTGACATCGCGCTGCGCGATCGCACTTGAGATCGCCCGGTCGAGGGTCGACTCGGCGTTGTAGGCTGCAATGACGAAGCTGACGTCAGGCTGCACGCTTGTCCCCTTGTTCTGGCGAGGTGAGGCCGTACTGGCGGATTTCGCGGACACCGACCAAACCGCTGACGACACCAACATGCATAATGCCGCGCAGGGTGCTGCGGTTCCGCCGCACCGGGCTGATCGCCGTCAAGACCGCCATGCCGAAGCAGTAGGCCGCCTTCGCCGAAGCGAGGCCAACCTGGCCGGCGCGGCGAATGCCGCCCTTGTCGCGTCCGATGAGGTGGCCATGCGTCTGCCCGAAGCGGAAGCGGCGGCGGCGCAGCCAATCGAAGCCAGCCCTGGCGCGCGGCACGACCTCGTCGACAAAGGCGTCCGGCGCAAAGGCGATGCGCCCGCCGGCCTTGACCATGTTGTCGAAGAATTCGGTGTCCTCGCCGCCGGTCTGGCCGCGCGCCAGGCTGAAACGACGGTTGCGCAGGCTTGCGTCGGACATCTTGAGCAGGACGTTGCACGTGTAGCCGGTGCGGATTTCACCTCGCACCCAGACAGGCAAGGTCGAATGGAAATCGCCCTTGCGCATCCAGGCCGGTGCGTCCGGATGGTAGTGCGCCCTGACCGGCCCGAGCACGGAGGCGGCGCCGGTGGCGTCAGCCATGGCCACGAGCTCGATAAGCCAGCCGGGCGAAGCGGTCTCGTCGTCGTCGATGAAAGCAACGAACCCGGCCGTGCTGGCATCGAGGCAGGCGTTGCGGGCGATCGAGATGTTGCGCGCCGGCGCGTGGCGATAGGTGACGCGCAGCTTCAGTTCGTCCGCCAGTTTCCGCACCAGCGGTTCGGCCGTCGGCTTGTCGTCATTGTCGGCGATAACGACGCCGATATCGAAGCCTTCGAGCTTGTCCAACGCCGCGACGGAGCGCAGCGTGTCGGCAAGCTCGGGCCGGCGGAAGGTGCAGATGCAGATGTCAATCGAGCGGCCAGCCATCACGCCACCCCGCGTCGCGATTGGGGCATCAGCAGTTGCTGCCAGAAGCCTACCGACCAGCCGAAATGCATGACCATCGCTGACACGCCGGCCAGCGCAAGGGCCGGATTGTGCTGGCGGATAGCCGTGGCTGCGCCGTAGCCGAGGCACACAGCCGCCCACAGCAGGAACGGCACCGCCGCCAGCCAGTGGATGAACGAGAAGAGGGCCAGCAACACGACGGGCGCCACCAGAAGCGGGATCATCTGCCGCACCTTCGGCACCATGCGGTGCTTCAGCACGTTCTTGGCGCGGCCGCGGCCGTAGCCGAGATACTGGAAATAGAGGCTCTTCAG
>NZ_JANINM010000531.1 GCF_024509055.1 Mesorhizobium sp.
GGATGAACACCGCCACCAGCGAGATCGAGATGGAGATGATGGTGAAGCCGATCTCGCGCGCGCCCTTCAGCGCCGCGTCGAAGGCCGACAGCCCGTCCTCCTCCATGTGCCGGAAAATATTCTCCAGCATGACGATGGCGTCGTCGACGACGAGGCCGACGGCCAGGGTAAGCCCCATCAGCGAAATATTGTCGATGGAGAAGCCGAACAGGAACATCGCGCCGAGCGTCGCGATCAGCGAGATCGGCACCGCTACGGCCGGAATGATGGTCGCTGTCACGCGGCGCAGGAAAACGAAGATCACCATCACCACCAGGGCGATGGTCAGGAGCAGCGTGAACTGCACGTCGGAGACGGCGGCGCGGATCGAAGTCGAGCGGTCGTTGAGCAGCTTGATGCTTGCTGCGGCCGGCATCTGATCCTCGAAGGACGGCAGCATCGCCTTGACCTTGTCGACGACATCGACGGTGTTGGCGTCGGGCTGGCGCTGGACGGCGAGGATGATGGCGCGCGTGCCGTCATACCAGCTTGCCGTCGTCGTGGTCTGCACGGAATCGACCACGCGGGTCACCTCGCCCAGTCGCACCGGATGGCCGTTCTTGGTGGCGATGATGAGGTTGGAAAAGCCCGCCGCGTTGTCGAGCTGGGTGTTCGCAGTGATGGTAAGCTGCTGCTTGTTGTTCTGCAGGACGCCGAGCGGCGTGTTGCTGTTGGCGGACGCGATCGCCGTCTGCAGCTGGTCGATCGAAATGCCCCGCGCGGCGAGCGCTGTCGGGTCGATCTGGACGCGCACGGCGTATTTCTGCTGGCCGTAGATCGACACCTGCGCCACACCGTCGATCGTCGACAGTGAAGGCGAGATGACATTTTCGGCGAAGGCGTCAAGATCGGTCAGTGGAACCGTGTCGCTGACCAGCGACAAAAGCAGGATCGGCGCATCGGCGGGATTGACCTTGCGATAGCTCGGCGGCGAGGTCATTTCGGGCGGCAGCGATTTCTGCGTACGCGCGATCGCGGCCTGCACGTCCGCCGCCGCCGCATCGATATTCCGGTTAAGCACGAACTGGATGGCGATGGAGGTCTGGCCGAGCGAGTTCGTGGTCGAGATCGAATCGATGCCGGCGATGGTGGCGAACTGCTTGATCAGCGGCGTGGCCACAGCTGTCGCCATCGTCTCTGGCGAGGCGCCGGGCAACTGGGCCGAAACGTTGACCACCGGGAATTCGGCGCTCGGCAGCGCCGCCACCGGCAGGAACTTGTAGGCAAAGATACCGCCCAGCACGAGGGCGAACGACATCAGCAGCGTCGCGACGGGCCTGCGTATGCAGAATTCGGAGATCATTGCTGCGCCTCGCCGGCCTTGTCGGCTTCCGCGACCTTCGGAGCGGTTTGATCGCCCTCATGCACGGCGGCACCGTCCTTCAGCCTCGTCTGACCCTCGACGACGACTTTCTCACCGCTCTTCAGACCCTGACTGACGGCGCTGTTCTGGCCTGCCGTCAGCGCCACCTGCACAGGCCGCATTTCCACGGTGTTATCCGGCTTGACGACGTAGACGAACGGTCCTTTCTGGCTCGGCTGGACCGCGACCGTCGGGACCGAAACCATTTGCGGCATCGTGCCCGCGTTGAGCACGACATTCACATACTGGCCCGGCCATAGCGAGAGATCGGCGTTGGGCAGGCTCGCCCGCGTGGCGATGGTGCCGGAAGCGGTATCGACGCTGGAATCGACGAAGTCGAGCGTGCCCTTGCCGATCGGCGTCGGATTGCCGTCCTTGGTGAGCGTCACCGCGCCTTGCTGCGGATTGGCCAGCGCCTTGTGCAGCAGCGCGAGATTGCTTTCCGGCAGATTGAAGGTCACCTGCAGCGGATCCATTTGGGTGATCGTCACCAGCGGGGTCGTGGTGCTGCTATTGCCGTTGCTGGTGGTGACGAGATCGCCGACCGCGACATTGACGGCGCCCAGCCTGCCGGAGATAGGTGCGGTGATTGTCGCGTAGCTCAGCTGGACGACGTCGGCGTCGATCGTGGCCTGGTCGGCATCGACGGTGGCCGCAGCCGCCTTCTGCGCAGCAACCGCCTGATCGTAAGTCTGCTGGGTGCCGGCCTGCTTGGCGACAAGATCCTTGGCGCGCTGGAGATCCGCGGCGGCGCTGATCTGCAGCGCCTGGTCCTTGGCAAGCGTAGCCTTGTCCTTGGCGAGCTGCGCCTTGAGCGCGCGGTCGTCGAGCGAGAGCAGCAGGTCGCCCGCCTTCACCATCTGGCCGTCCTTGACGGCGATCGACACGATCTGGCTGGAGACGCGGGCATTGATGCTGACCACGGCCGGCGAGGAGACGAAGCCGATGGCGTAGCGGCGGATCGGGAAGTCGGCGGTCGTCGCGGCCGCGGAAACGATCGAGGCTGAACGCGCGCCGCCGCTACCGCCCTTCGCACTATCCGGGGCCTTGGCTGTCTTGTCCGATCCCTTGTCCGTTCCACCAGGCACCGCCTGCTGGCCCGAAATCAACGCTTGGACCTTGCCCAACGTCGTAGGCGAAAGATAGAGTCCGGCGCCTGCCAGGCAGGCGACCGCAACAACTGCAAAGGCGATTTTCCCGCGCATCGACATTAAAGCCCTCTACCCGACACGCCGAAACCGGTGGTCTATCTTAGCTCGATTTACGGCCTTCCGCCGCAATTTTCGCTAAATAGATAATACAAGGCTTTGGCGGAAAAGGGCCAAAACGCGGCATTACGAAGATTTAATGTGCAGTGCACAATCCCTGTGCAGTCAGCTAAAGTACGGCGGTGGGCGCTCCCGGCGAGCCGAAAACGAGCTCAGCGCAGCATCGGCCAGAGCGTCGCAGCCAGCAGCACGCCCATGCCAATATTAAACCATTTCAGCCGTATCGGATCGGACAGAAAACCACGCAGCGCCGTGCCGAAACCGGCCCAGACGGAGACGCTGGGCAGGTTGACGATGGCGAAGGCGGCGGCGATGAGCATCACCGAGATGAACGGGTGGTCGGGGTTGGTGTAGACCGCCATGGCGGTAATCGCCATCACCCAGGCCTTCGGATTGACCCACTGGAACGCCGCCGCATCGATGAAACGCATCGGCTTCGCTTCGGTCTTGCTCCTGCTGGCCATTGAACGCGACATCGCGATCTTCCAGGCGAGATAGAGGAGATAAGCCGCACCCGCTATCTTCAATGCAGTGTGAAGCGCGGGCACCGCCGTGAGCACCGCGCCGAGGCCGAAACCGACGGCCAGCAGCAGGACGAAAAAGCCGATGCTGATGCCGAGCATATGCGGGATCGTCCTGACGATACCGAAATTCACCCCGGATGTGAGCAGCATGAGGTTGTTCGGCCCTGGCGTGATCGAAGTCACGAAGGCGTAGACCAGGAGGGCGAGAAAGGCTTCAGCGGACATCTGAGCTGCAAGGACGGTTAGTGCTGACTTAGATTGCTCGATCCTTTGGCGCCGCGGCCGCGATCCAGAATCACCGCCGAGCGCATCATGCTCACATCCCCTGCGGGCCACGGTTCATCGCAGCCACGCCGGTGCGGCAGATCTCGACAAGGCCGAGCGGCTTCATGATGGCGATGAACTGGTCGAGCTTGGAACCCTTGCCGGTAATCTCGAAGATGAAGTGCTCGGTGTTGGCGTCGATGACGCTGGCGCGGAACGCGTCGGCAAGGCGCAGCGCCTCGACGCGGGCCTCGCCGGTGCCGGCCACCTTCACCAGCGCCAGTTCCCGCTCCAGCGGCCGCTCCTGCCCGAACTCGTGCGAGCGCACGGTGAGGTCGACGACGCGGTGCACCGGCACGATGCGCTCGAGCTGGTGCTTGATCTGCTCCAGCACATGCGGCGTGCCGCGCGTCACGATGGTGATCCGCGACAGATGCTTCTCGTGCTCGGTCTCCGAGACGGTCAGGCTCTCGATGTTGTAGCCGCGGCCGGAAAAGAGGCCGATCACGCGGGCAAGGACGCCCGGCTCGTTGTCGACCAAAACGGAAAGCGTGTGGTTTTCCGGCTTTTCGGTCTCCTTGGCGATGAAATAGGCGGAACCGGTGGGTTGAAGGTGCTGTGCGTTCATGACCTGAATCTCGATTTCAAACTCTTGATCTAATACCCTGTTTCCACACGGCTTCCCGCCGCGCGCCGAGCCGCCTACACCAGTTCCCTGCCCTTGGCGTCGATTGCGTTTGCCACCGCCTCATCGGTCGCCTCGTCGGGCAGAAGCATCTCGTTGTGCGCCTTGCCCGAAGGGATCATCGGGAAGCAGTTGGCCAAGGTCGCCACCCGGCAGTCGAACAGCACCGGCTTCCTGACCGAGATCATCTCCCTGATCGCGTCGTCCAGCTCGTCCGGCTTCTCGCAGCGGATACCGTGGCCGCCATAGGCCTCGGCCAGCTTGACGAAATCGGGCATTGCCTCGGTGTAGGAATGCGACAACCGGTTGCCGTGCAGCAGCTGCTGCCATTGGCGCACCATGCCCATGTACTGGTTGTTGAGGATGAAGATCTTGATCGGCGCGTCATACTGCACCGCCGCGCTCATCTCCTGCATCGTCATCTGCACCGAGGCATCGCCGGCAATGTCGATGACCAGCGCATCGCGATGCGCGATCTGCACGCCAAGCGCCGCCGGCAGGCCGTAGCCCATCGTGCCCAGGCCGCCGGAGGTCATCCAGCGGTTCGGCTTGTCGAAATGAAAGTGCTGCGCCGCCCACATCTGATGTTGGCCGACCTCGGTGGTAATGTAGGTGTCCTTGTCCTTGGTCAGTTCGTAGAGTCGTTGGATGGCGTATTGCGGCATGATCACGTCGCTGTTCATCTTGTACGCGAGCGAGTCGCGCGCACGCCATTTCGCGATCTGCTCCCACCACGGATAGAGCGCCTTCTTGTCGGTCTTGGCGGTCGCCCGCCACAGCCGGACCATATCCTCCAGCACCCGGCCGACATCCCCGAGGATCGGCACGTCGGCGCGCACGTTCTTGTTGATCGAGGACGGGTCGATGTCGATATGGATCTTCTTCGAGTTCGGCGAGAAGGCACTGAGTCTGCCGGTGATGCGATCATCGAAGCGCGCGCCGATGCAGACCATCACATCGCAATCATGCATGGCCATGTTGGCCTCGTAGGTGCCGTGCATGCCGAGCATACCGACCCAGTTCTTGCCCGATGCCGGATAGGCGCCTAGCCCCATCAGCGTTGAGGTGATCGGGAAGCCGGTGAGGTCGACCAGCTCGCGCAGCAGATGGCTCGCTTCCGGCCCTGAATTGATGACGCCGCCGCCCGAGTAGATGATCGGCTTTTTCGCGCCGGCCATCAGCTCGACAGCCGCTTTCACCTTCTCCAGATCACCCTGGACCTTCGGCTGGTAGCTGGTGCGCGGCGCCGTCTGCGGCGGAACGTAGAAGCCCTTGGCGAACTGGACGTCCTTCGGAATGTCGACCACCACGGGACCGGGACGGCCGGTCGTAGCGACGTGGAAGGCCTCATGGATGGTGGCTGCCAGTTCGTTGACGTCCTTGACCAGCCAGTTGTGCTTGGTGCAGGGCCGCGTGATGCCGACGGTGTCGCATTCCTGGAACGCGTCCGAGCCGATCAGCGAGGTCGGCACCTGGCCGGTCAGGCAGACCAGCGGGATGGAGTCCATCAGCGCATCCTGCAGCGGCGTCACCGCGTTCGTGGCGCCAGGCCCGGAGGTCACCAGCATGACCCCGGCCCTGCCGGTCGAACGCGCGTAGCCCTCGGCCGCGTGGCCGGCGCCCTGCTCGTGGCGGACCAGGATGTGCTCGACCTCGTCCTGCTGGAAGATTTCATCGTAGATCGGAAGGACCGCGCCGCCCGGATAGCCGAAGACGTGCTTGACGCCGTTGTCCTTCAGCGCCTGCACCACCATCTCGGCGCCTGTCATTTCGCGCCGCTCGTTTTGTCCATTGCTCATCGGTCTGGTCCCGTACTGTTCGCCTTCTGGCGCTTTGCTGGTCGTTTAGTTCGGTTGGAGGCAATAAAAAAGGCCCCCGAGGGAGCCTGTGTGATGCGCATGGGAGGTTTTCGCCCGGCGGTTACACCGCCTTGCCCACGCGCCCGCCTACGAGAATGAGTGCCGTTTTCATGGGCGCGGACAATAAGGGCCAAAACGCGGGCACGTCAATGGGGTGAATCGCGAATTCACCCAGGCGTGAGATCGGCCCGTTCACGGGCTACCATAGTACAGTTGAGCGCGCGAGGCGGAAGCACCACTATCGGCCGGCAAAGGACGTTGCCTGCGAGGAGGACGCATGGCTGGCGAACGCGAGCACATACGTGAGATCGAGCAGGTCCTGTCCGGCGTGCGATCGGTCCGCGACGACGTCGTCGTGCAATCCTGGCAGCGCTGCGTCGACACGCACCGGCTCGACCCGGCCAAGCCCACCGAGGCCTACATCGTTCCCGAAACGCAGTTGCGCGAACACCGCGAGCAATCGGAACGGCTGATCGCGATCGCCCGCAGCGGCCTGGAAACGCTGTTCAGGCAGGTGGCGGGCCAGAACTACGTGCTGCTGCTGGCCGATGCGAAGGGCGTCACTGTCGACTTCCTCGGCGATCCGCAGTTCATGGATCAGCTGCGCAAGGCCGGCCTCTATCTCGGTTCGGAATGGTCCGAAAGCCGCACCGGGACCTGCGGCGTCGGCTCCTGCATCGTCACCGGCGAGGCGATGACCATCCACCAGACAGACCATTTCGACACCACCCACACACCGCTGTCGTGTACCGCCGCGCCGATCTTCGACACCAATGGCGCATTGACCGCGGTGCTCGACATTTCGCTGCTGCGCTCACCGCAGCCGAAGGTCAGCCAGAACCTGGCGCTGCATCTGGTGACGGCGTCGGCGCGGCGCATCGAGCTCGCCAACCTGATGGCGCAGATGCACTCCGAATGGGTTTTGCGCTTTTCGCGTTCGCCGGAATTCCTCGATGTCGATCCCGAGGCGGCCATCGCGCTGGACGCGTCCGGCCGCATCCTTGGCACGACGCGCGGCGGAGCGCTGCTTTTGGCGCAGGCCGGCGGCATCGACTGGAGGCAGTCCTCGCCGATAGGCCAGCCGATCTCGCGCTATCTCGATATGGGCATCGACGACCTGCCCAACTTGACACGCGGGCGTCCGACCGAGGAGCGGCTGGTGTTCGGCCGCAACGGCAGCGCGCTCTTCGCGCACGCCATCGAGCCGCAACCGAGCGGTGGACGCCGCGCTCCGGTCGAAATGCTGCCGAAGGCGATAGCCGAGCTTTCCGGTGGGGATCCGGCGATGTCGGCGGTGCAGGCGCGGGCCGCCAAGCTGGCGCGCACGACCATTCCGATCCTGATCCATGGCGAGACGGGCTGCGGCAAGGAGCATCTGGCCCGCGCGATCCATGAAAGCTCGCGGCGCAAAGGACCGTTCGTGGCCATCAACTGCGCCGCGATTCCCGAACATCTGATCGAGAGCGAGCTGTTCGGTCACGCGGCGGGCGCCTTCACCGGTGCCGCGCCCAAGGGGCGCAAAGGGCTGATCGAGGCCGCCGACGGCGGCACGCTTTTCCTCGACGAGATCGGCGACATGCCCTACGCGCTGCAATCGCGGCTGTTGCGTGTGATTGCCGAGCGCGAGTTGATCCCGGTCGGGGGCACCGAACCGCGATCGGTGGACATCAAGATCGTCTCGGCCTCGCATCATGACCTGCGCAAGCTGGTCACCGAAGGCTGCTTCCGAGAAGACCTGTTCTACCGGCTCAACGCCGCCTCGCTGACCTTGCCGCCGTTGCGCGAGCGCACCGACTTCGAATGGCTGCTGGATCGGCTTGTGGGTGAGCGTGCACGCCTGGCCGGCGGCGCGGCAAGGCTGTCCCCGGCGGCAAGGCTGGCGCTGATCCGCCACGGTTGGCCCGGCAACATTCGCGAACTCGTCAACGCAATCGATCTGGCGATGGCACTCTGCGACGGCGAAACGATCCAGCCGTCCGACCTGCCCGAATTTTCCTCGCCGCATCCGACGCTGCCGGTCCAGCTCACAAGCCTCGTCGGGCTGCGGCAGCCTTCCCCGGGCGAAGAACGCGCCGCACTTTTGGACGTCCTGGCAGCTACCGGATGGAATATCTCGGAGGCCGCGCGACGCCTCGGAGTCGATCGCACAACCGTGCATCGCAGGATGAAACGCCTGCGGCTGGAAGCACCCAACTAGCTGTTGCATCAGCTGTGGCGCGCCATGATGCATGCAACAGCTCTGCAACGCGCATGACGATGGCAGGGAAGCCTAACCGTTTGATTCCATTGCAATCCTCATAGAGCGCCATGGCTGGCATGCGACTTGCTGTTTGTATTTCGACTCTAGCAAACGGAGGAGAAAATGCTCGAGAGAACACCCACCATCAAGGCGCAGGCCCTGCTCGACAAGTTCGGCAAGGCTTTGGAAGCAGGCGATATCGATGCGGCCGCCAATTGCTTCCAGGAGGATTGCTACTGGCGCGATCTCGTCACATTCACCTGGAACCTGAAGACGATGGAAGGACGCGAGCAGATACGCGACATGCTGGCATCGACCCTTGCCACCATCAAGCCGACTGGCTGGTCTGTGGCCGAAGGCGAGGAGGCCAGCGAGGCGGACGGCATCATCACCGCCTGGATCACGTTCGAGACCGAGGTGGCGCGCGGCTACGGCCTGGTGCGCTTCAGGGGCGACCTGATCTGGACGCTGCTGACGACCATCGCGGAACTGAAAGGTCATGAGGAAAAGGCCGGTTTTACCCGCCCGCTCGGCGCCAAGCACGGCCACGGCAAGGACCGTAAGACCTGGCGCGAGGAGCGCGACGACGAGATCGCCGAGCTCGGTCACACCAGGCAACCCTATGCCCTCATCATCGGCGGCGGTCAGGGCGGCATCGCGCTCGGCGCCAGACTGAAGCAACTCGGCGTGCCGACCATCATCATCGAGAAGAACGAGCGTCCCGGCGACTCCTGGCGCAAGCGCTACAAGTCGCTCTGCCTGCACGATCCAGTCTGGTACGATCACCTGCCCTATATCGACTTTCCGAAGAACTGGCCGGTCTTCGCGCCGAAGGACAAGATCGGCGACTGGCTGGAGATGTACACCAAGGTGATGGAGCTGAACTACTGGTCCTCCACAACCGCGAAATCCGCCAAATATGACGAGAAGTCCGGGGAATGGACCGTAGTCGTCGAACGGGACGGCAAGGAGATCACGCTGAAGCCCAAGCAGCTGGTGCTGGCCACCGGCATGTCCGGCAAGGCGAACTGGCCGAAATACAAGGGCCAGGACATCTTCAAGGGCGAGCAGCAGCATTCCTCGACCCATCCCGGCCCCGACAAATATCGCGGCAAGAAGGTCGTGGTCATCGGCTCCAACAACTCCGCCCACGACAT
>NZ_JANINM010000532.1 GCF_024509055.1 Mesorhizobium sp.
CGCCGCCGGAGGAAATCGTCTATATCGACCGTCCGGTGCTCTATTTCGACGACCCCGATTTCGATTTCGAACCGCCGCCGCCGGTCGCGGTCGTCTTCCTGCCGCCGCCGCCGCCGGATTTCATCGTACTGGCGCCCCCGCCGGAGCCGGTCGGCATCTTCGTCCTGCCGTCGCCGGTCTTCGTGCCTTTTCCGGCCTGGATCAACCCGCCGCATGACATCGTGCCGCCGCCGGACAACATCATCTTCAACAACATCCACAACACCACGATCATCAACAACACGACGATCAACGAGAACAATCAGGCAGGGCAGGGTGGTGGCCTCACCACCGGCCAGAAGCTGACCGCCGGCGCAGTCGGCCTCGGTGCGGCCGCGCTCGCCACCAAGGTGGCTCTGCCCCCGCTTCTGCAGAAGCGCGCCACGGTGCTTCAGCAACAGGGCAAGCAACCGGTGACGCCGCTGTCGAAGACGCTTTCGACCGAGCATGCTCTGCCTGGCGCCAACGGCCAGACGCTGCCGCTCGTCAACGGTAAGCCGCCGGTACTCAATGGCCAGAACCTGCCCAACGACAAGACGAAGAAGCTGCTTAACAACCAGGGCACTCTGGGTGGCAACCAGACCACCGGAAACGGCGGTACCGGCCAGGGCAATGGCCAGCAGAGCGGAACCGGCCAGGGCAAGAACGGTAAGTTGCACAAGCTGCCTACCGTCAACGGTGCCCCTGCCCAGCAGGACCTGAACGCCCAGCAGAAGCTTCAGAACAATCCGAACGCGTTGTCGGGCCAGACCAACGGCAACCCGAAGAAGCTCACGCGCAAGGATCTGTCATCCGGCCAGCCCAACGATCAGGGCGGGGCCAACGGGAACAAGAAACTCCGCAAGCTGCAGAACGGCGGCGGTACGGGCGGCGCTGGCGGAAACGTCCAGCAGAACAAGCCAAACGTGCAGGTCCTCTCCAAGCCGAAGAAGCCGGAGTTCCATGCCCAGCCGAAGCCTCAGGTTCAGGAACGCCGCATCCAGCAGCAGCCCAAGCCTCAGCCGCAGGAACGCCACATCCAGCAGCAACCGAGGCCGCAACAGCCGCAGGGCAACAAGAAGCCTGCCTGCGGGCATCCCGGTGAGCCGCCTTGCAAGTAGAGCAATGCCAGGAAAAGCGTGAAGCGGTTTTCCGCCAGGGATTGCTCTAAGACGTCGGAGACAAAAAGCGGTTCGCCGGTTCTGCGGAACGGCGAACCGCCGGCAAGGTGGAATTGCGCCGGCGCCACTTCCGCGCGGGCTGGCGGCAAAGCAAATGCAGCGGTCCTCCCTAGAAGCGCTGGTCCGCTTCAGGCTCTCCGTGTCCTGTAGGGGTGAGAGGGTCGACGATTGAAACGTCGAGCACCTGCCGCAAGCGACCGGGCCGCTCCTTTCGTCCGGAGCGGTTCATCGTTTCATGAAATGGAGAAACGTCTCAGTTCGCGGCGATCTTGGTAAACGTCTTAGGTTTGCCGCCGCGCTGATTTATCGACACCCAGACGTTCGGGTTCTGCTGCGACTGGCGTTTCAGGAAATAATAGCCGGTCGCGTCCCAGGGCCTGACTTCATTGACCAGATTGTCGAGGATCAGATCGCCCTTGTCTGTCTTCACCGTCAGGATGGTGTGACCTTCATTGTTGAGGTCGCGCACGATCGTCATTAGCAGGGCCTGGCGCGGAAATCCCGCTTCCATCAGAAGCTTGCGCTTGTAGAGCGCATAGATCTTGCAATCGCCCTTGCCGTCCACCGGGTAATCCCAGTGGTCCAGCATCGTGCCCCAGTGATCGTAATTGCTGACGGGCACGATGTAGTTGTTCGCCTTGAGGTTGATCCGCCGCAGTGTGCGCAGGTTCTCCGCGGTGAGCTTCACGTTCACGGCGGCCAGGTCGGATACCTTGCATTCTTTCGGTCGGCGGCCGCAGAAGTCGACCCAGCCATAGGGGACGCTGGTGCGCCCTCCGACCGAGGCGAAGCTCGCGCCGCCAACAGCCGGTGTCGATGGCCGCTTGAACAGCGTCGACTGCGCCGATGCCGTCCCGACATCCAGCGAACTCACGCCAACCAACGAAACAAAGCCAACCAGGAAGGAAGAAGTCAGGACGCCGAGGGAACGCACCACTGGCAACACCACCGCACGAGGAGCCTGACGACGAGTAATGCAGAAACGGGGGACGGGATCAATTAAATATTTAACAAAAGGTTAACACGTACGTGTCCGTGTTGCGCAAATGCGGCGTGGCCTTCGCGCAACAGGGCAGGGGCGCCTTTTTGGCGCCCCTGCAAGGCATCCGCCTGATCGGTCAGCCGACGTAGTCGGCGGCGACCGTCGCATCCCCCTGGTTGGTCATGCCCAGCATGCGGATGACCAGATTGGCCACGATCGCCACCGCGAAGTTCAGGATCAGCGCGTAGAGGCCGATATAGGCCGGTATCGTCAGGCCTCCGACATGCAGCGCATAGCCGGATGTCTGGAAACCGGTGAGGGACGCGGCCCATATGCCCCATGCCAGTCCGGCGGCCAGACCCAACAGCAGGGCCTTGGCGTCGAACCAGCGCGTATAGATGCCGCAGACGATGGCCGGCAGGGTCTGCAGGATCAGGATGCCGCCCAGCAGCTGCAGCTGGATCGCGTAGGTCAGCGGCAGGAACAGGATGAACACCAGCGCCCCGACCTTGACGATGAGCGAGAACAGCTTGGCGATGCTGGTTTCCTGCTCGGTCGAGCAGGTGGGATTGATGTAGGCCTTGTAGATGTTGCGGGTGAAGAGATTGGCGGCCGCGATCGACATGATCGCTGCCGGAACGAGGGCGCCGATCGCCACTGCCGCGAAACCCAGCCCGACGAACCAGCTCGGGAAGAAATGGAGCAGCAGGCCGGGCATTGCGAACTGCGCCTTGTACTGGGCGAAGTAGGGAGCGAGCTCAGGCAATTGGTCGATGTGGGCCGCATAGGCGAAATAGCCGAGCATGGCGATCAGCCCGAGCATCAGCGAATAGGCCGGCAGGAACACCCAATTCCTCCGCAGCGTGTTCGGCCCCTTGGCCGATAGCACCGCGGTGGTAGCGTGCGGGTAGAGCATCAGAGCCAGCGCGGAGCCGAAGGCCAGCGAGGTGTAGATGGAGATCTGCCCTGTGTTGCCGTCCTTGACGGGAGGCAGCAGCAGCTTTTCCGGCGGGATGGCGGCGAAGATCGATCCGAAGCCGCCCATCTTGATCGGCACGACGACGATCAGCGCAATGACCGTCACATACACCAGAAGGTCCTTCACGATGGCGATGGAGGCCGGCGCGCGCAGTCCGCTGGTGTAGGTGAAGGCTGCCAGGATGACGAAGGCGATGATCAGCGGCAGGTCGCCGGCCAGGCCGGCCGTCGGGAAACCGAGACCGCCGACGACGACCTGGATGCCCACCAGCTGCAGCGCGATATAGGGCATGGTGGCGACGATGCCGGTGATGGCGATCGCCAGCGCGAGGCCCCGGTTGTTGTAGCGGCCGGCGACGAAATCGGAGGCGGTGACATAATTGTGCTGCCTTGCCACCACCCACAACCTTGGCAGGATGGCGAACACCAGCGGATAGACCAGCACCGTGTAAGGCACTGCGAAGAAGCCGAGCGCGCCGGCGCCGAAGACCAGGGCCGGCACGGCGACGAATGTATATGCGGTGTAGAGATCCCCGCCGATCAGGAACCAGGTGACCCAGGTGCCGAAACGGCGCCCGCCGAGCCCCCATTCGTGCAATTGGCTCATATCGCCCTTGCGCCAATGCGCCGACACGAAACCGAGCAAGGTGATGAAGGCGAATATCGCTATGAAGACTGTCGTTGCGACCACATCCATGGTGTCAGTCTCCGCTGCCCGATGGCACGGTCATCCGGTAGACGACGGCGATGAAGATGCTGGACAGCGGCACCCATAGGATCTGCCACCAGTAGAAGAACGGAACGCCGAACAGGCTTGGCTCCAGCCGGTTGAAGAACGGCACGATGAGCACGGCAATGCATGGGATCGCGAGCAGAATGATCTGCAGCGGCCCGAGTTTGCGTGGAGTGGAAACGGGACTCATTTCAAAAGTGTCCTCCCTATATGCGAATATGCGAAATACGATCCCCCGGCGGCACGCTGCGCCGATTTGCCGACTCGCGCAAGAAATGGCCTCAGGGCTGCGATGCCAATAATGTGGAAAAGCCCCCGGCTCGATTGCAGGGAGGGCCTCGTCGCCGGTGCGGCCCGGATTCGGTGAATCCAGTCGCGACATGCCGGCGCGAACTCAGGTCACGAGGTGGCGGGATTGGACGTCAGCCGGTTCCCGAAAGGATGCGCTCGACAAAGGCCGGCACTACTTGTGTCGCCGGCCCCTCCACCTGCTCGTCGAAGCGGGAGGCCCAGCCTGCGCATTTCAGGTTGAGCTCGACCGTCACCGCGCCGGCGGCGCGCGCCTCCTCGACGAAACCTGCGGCCGGATAGACGCTGCCGCTGGTCCCGATCGCCGCGAACAGGTCGCACTGCGCCAGCGCCTCGCCGATCTCCTCCATGCGGTACGGCATTTCGCCGAACCAGACCACGTCCGGCCGCAGCCGCCCGTTCGCGCCGCAGCGCGGACGTATCGAATGGGCCATGATGTCTGCGGTCCAGCTGCTGCTTTCGCCGCAGCCCTGGCAAAGCGCGCGGCCGAGCTCGCCATGCATGTGGATCAGCTTCCGCGAGCCGGCGCGTTCATGCAGGTCGTCGATGTTCTGTGTGACGAGCAGGACGTCGCCCGTAAGCTCTCGCTCGAGCCTGGCCAGCGCGGCGTGCGCTGCGTTCGGCTCGACGTCACCCAACTGCCGCCGCCGCATGTTGTAGAAATCCTGGACCTTGGCGGGGTCGCGGGCAAAGCCTTGCGGCGTGGCGACCTCTTCGAGGCTTTACTTCGCCCAGACCCCTTCGGGATCGCGGAATGTGGCGACGCCCGATTCCGCCGAAATGCCGGCTCCCGTCAGGATGACGATCTTCGATCTGGGCATGGTGGCCTGCGCCTGGAACCCCTTGTTGAGAGGCAATGCTACCGGAACAGGCTTCGGCCCTCAAACCCTGGTGCCGCCCACCGTCATCTGGTTCATCCTGAGATGCGGCTGGCCGACGCCGACGGGAACGCCCTGTCCGGCCTTGCCGCACATGCCGATGCCGTTGTCGAGCTTCATGTCATTGCCGATCATGGTGACGCGGTGCATGGCGTCGGGACCGTTGCCGATCAGCATCGCGCCCTTGATCGGCTGGGTCACCTTGCCGTCCTCGATCATGTAGGCCTCCGTGCAGCCGAACACGAACTTGCCGGAGGTGATGTCGACCTGGCCGCCACCGAAGGAGACGGCGTAGATGCCGTTCTTGACCGAGGCGATGATTTCCTCGGGGTTCATGTCGCCGGAGGTCATGTAGGTATTGGTCATGCGCGGCATCGGCTGATGCGCGTAGCCCTCGCGCCGGCCGTTGCCGGTCGCCTTCATGCCCATTAGGCGGGCATTCTGCCGGTCCTGCATGTAGCCGACCAGCTTGCCGTCCTCGATCAGCACGTTGCGCGCGGAGGGCGTTCCCTCGTCGTCGACGGTGAGCGAGCCGCGCCGCTCGGGGATGGTGCCGTCATCGACGACGGTGACGCCCTTGGCCGCCACCTGCTGGCCCATTAGGCCTGCGAAGGCAGACGTCTTCTTGCGGTTGAAGTCTCCTTCCAGGCCGTGGCCGACGGCCTCGTGCAGCATGACGCCCGGCCAGCCGCTGGAAAGCACGATGTCGAACGTGCCGGCAGGCGCCGGAACGGCTTCCAGATTGACCAGAGCCTGCCTCAGCGCCTCGCCTGCCGCGTGCTTCCAGCTCTCTTCGCTGACGAACTCGCCAAAACTCTTGCGGCCGCCCATGCCGTAGGAACCGCTCTCCTGGCGATCGCCATTGCCGACCACGACCGAGACATTGACCCTGACCAGCGGGCGGATATCGCGCGTGAGCTGACCGTCGCCGCGCACGATCTCGACATGCTGCCACGACGCCGCGAGCGAAGCCGTCACCTGGCGCACACGCGGATCCTTGGCGCGCAGCCAGCCGTCGATTTCCTGCAAAAGCTTTGCCTTGGCCTCGAAGGACGGCGAAGGGATCGGGTTTTCATCGCCGTAGAGATGGCGGTTGGTGCGGGCGGGCGCCGCCGCGAGCTGGCCGGAATAACCGCCCTTGACGGCCGAGACGGCGTCCGCGGCGCGCAGCAGCGAGGCTTCGGATAGATCGCTGGAATGCGCGTAGCCGCTGGCCTCGCCGGCCACGGCGCGTAAGCCGAAACCCTGGTCGGTGCTGAAATTGGCCGTCTTCAGCCGGCCATTGTCGAACACCAGCGCTTCGCTCTCGCTGTATTCCAGGAACAGCTCGCCGTCGTCGGCGCCCTTGATGGTGTCGGCGACGATCTCTTTGACGCGGTCGTCGGAAATGTCGAATTGGCCGATCAGGCTGTTCATGGCGGGTTGTCCACTGGCAAGTTTCTTCGATTCACCCGATGTAGGGGCGAAGGTGCGTCAAGACAATCGTCAGTGGAATCCGCGCGGGATCGTCGTGCGTGGGCTGACAGGTCGCTCGCGGATCAGGGAAGGGCGGCGAAACCTTCGGCGAATCCCTTGAGGTCGACGGGAATGCCGATGCCTTCTTCCGGCGTCTGGAAGACGATGAAGGTGGCCGAGGTGCCGGTCTTCAGCGTTTCGAGCAGCGGTTTCTCCAGGATAACCTCGGCGTAGCAGCCGTCCTGGAAGCAGCGCACGAAGTAGGCGCGGCCGATGTCCTTGCCGTCGACATTGAGCCCGAGGCCGTTGGGCAGCAGCACGCCGAGCGGCGCCAGCACGCGCAGGATCTCGGCCTTGTTGTCGGCGGTGCGCAGCACCACGACCGACAGACCCATCTCCGGACGGTCCTCGGCGACCACGTTCTGCATCATCACGCATTGTTCCGAGGTCGCGCCGGCCGGCGTATCGCAGATGATCGACCATGCTCCATGTGTCGACTTGACCGTACCACTGGGCGGCGCGGCCGTGTTCGGCGCCGCGCCGGCACTGCCGATCAGGCCGATGCCAAGCAGGGCGGCGAGGAAGACGACCTTCGCCAAGGGTCTCGAAAGCCAGGAAGTCATGACGGCTCCATTGCGAATCACGGCACTTTAAGCCGCGCCGGGGCCAAGTAAAGGATGGGACCGTCGCCGGTCTGCCCCGACACCGGCAATTGCGCGCTTTTCCATAGCAAATTCGCCCGAATTGCGACCGTCCGGCTCAACGCGCGGCGATGCCCGGACATGGCCTTCGGGCTGCGCGCAAAAATGCCGCACGGTTTCGTCCGCTCCTTTCTTGCGGAGGGAAATAGAGTATGGTTTGAACCAGCCTAGGGACAGACCGGGATTCCCAATCCCGGCGCCGTCCGTTATTGGTGCGATCCGATCGCAGGAAGTGGGAGACGAGAGGGCGATGAGAAAATTCCTGGCAAGCGCCAAGTTTATGGCAGGTGCCGCGACTGGCGTGCTCCTCTCCAGCGCCGCCGCTCACGCGGATCAGCCGCGGCCATGGGAGACCAGCTTCCAGGCGCCCGCGACCGACATGATGCGGCAGATCGAGTGGTTCGGGAACTACACGATGTGGTTCGTCGTACCGATCACGGTCCTGGTGCTGGTTCTTCTGGGCATTTGCATCCTGCGCTTCCGGGCGAGCGTCAATCCGGTTCCGTCGAAGACCAGCCACAACACGCTGATCGAGGTGATCTGGACGGTGGGGCCGGTCATCGTGCTGCTGCTCATCGCCATTCCCTCCTTCCAACTGCTCACCGCGCAGTACACGCCTCCGGAAGACGCCAAGCTCACCGTCAAGGCGACCGGCAACCAGTGGAACTGGGACTATGAATATCAGGTCGACAAGACCTTCTCCTTCAACTCGGCGATCCTCCAGGAAGGTGATCGCGCCAAGGCAGGCAAGGAAGACAAGAGCCTCTATCCGCGCCTGCTTGCTGTCGACAACGAGCTGGTGGTGCCGGTCAACACCATGACGCGTGTGCTGATCACCGCCACCGACGTCATCCATTCCTTCGCCATGCCGTCCTTCGGCATCAAGATGGACGCCGTGCCTGGCCGCACCAACGAGACCTGGTTCAAGGCGGAGAAGGAAGGTCTCTACTACGGTCAGTGCTCGCAGCTCTGCGGCAAGGACCATGCCTTCATGCCGATCGCGATCCGCGTCGTCTCCGAAGCGCAGTTCAAGACCTGGCTGGATACGGCCAAGACCAATGTGCCTGCCGCCAACAAGGCGCTGATGGCCGAGGTCGACGGGACCAACAAGGTAGCGGCCGCTGGCAACTGATGCCGCGGGTTAGCAAGATTTAGGGAACGGAGCGGAATATGGCAGAGGCTGCAGCTCACGACCACGGCGACCACCGGCCACATGGCTGGGTCCGTTGGGTCTACTCCACCAACCACAAGGACATCGGCACGCTCTACCTGATCTTCGCGATCATCGCCGGCATTGTCGGCGGCGCGCTCTCGGTCGTCATCCGCATGGAGCTCCAGGAGCCTGGCATCCAGATCTTCAGCGGTCTGGCGCAGATGGTCTACGGCATGCACGGCGACGCCGCCATCGACGGCGGCAAGAGCATGTACAATGCGTTCGGCGCCGCGCACGGACTGATCATGATCTTCTTCATGGTCATGCCGGCCCTGATCGGCGGCTTTGCCAACTGGATGGTGCCGATCATGATCGGCGCCCCTGACATGGCCTTCCCGCGCATGAACAACATCTCCTTCTGGTTGCTGCCGCCGGCCTTCATCCTGCTGCTCACCTCGATGTTCGTGCCAAGCGCGCCCGGCGCCTACGGCGTCGGCGGCGGCTGGACGATCTATCCGCCGCTCTCGACATCCGGCCAGCCCGGTCCGGCCATGGATCTGGCGATCCTGTCGATCCACATCGCCGGCGCGTCCTCGATCCTCGGCGCGATCAATTTCATCACCACCATCTTCAACATGCGCGCCCCGGGCATGACGTTGCACAAGATGCCGCTCTTCGCCTGGGCCGTCCTGGTCACCGCCTTCCTGCTGCTGCTCTCGCTGCCGGTCCTGGCGGGCGCCATCACCATGCTGCTCACCGACCGCAACTTCGGCACCTCCTTCTTCGTGCCGGATAATGGCGGCGATCCGCTGCTCTTCCAGCACCTGTTCTGGTTCTTCGGTCACCCCGAGGTGTACATCCTGATCCTGCCCGGCTTCGGCATCATCAGCCACATCGTGTCGACCTTCTCGAAGAAGCCCGTCTTCGGTTATCTCGGCATGGCCTACGCCATGGTCGCGATCGGCGCCGTCGGCTTCATCGTCT
>NZ_JANINM010000533.1 GCF_024509055.1 Mesorhizobium sp.
GGTCGGCCGGGCCGGGCGCGGTGTAGATGCCCTTGCTCATCTTGGCGGCGACGACCAGGTCGAACCAGGAGCCGGTGCCGGTGCCGCCGAAGAAGTCGCCGGCTCTGAGAACGATGGTGCGTACACGGCCGGCTTCGGCCTCGCGGCGGAAGAGGTCTTCCATGGCGCAGCGGATGCGGCCTTTCTCGGTCGTCGGATGGAACGGCGTCTGCTCGGTGATCACTTGCGGCATCGGCGAGCCGTAATTGTAGACGGTGCCCGGGAAGAGGTGCAGCGCGCCGTTCGCGCGGCAGGCGGCCATGACGTTTTCGGCCATCGGCAGGCACTTGCCCCAGTCGGTGTAGATCGGGTTGAGGCCGTTGAAGATGATGTCGACGCCTTGCGTGGCGCGGATAAGCGAGTCGCGGTCCAGCGCGTCGCCGGCGACCGCGGTGGCGCCCTTGAGCTCGGCCGGCACCTTGCCGGTGCGTGTGATGGCGCGGACGTCGAAGCCGGCGTCGATGAAGGCCTTGGCGACCACGCGGCCGAGCCGGCCATTGGCGCCGAGAATTGCGATCTTGGTCATTGTTGGTCTCCGTTGTTTGCGTTTGCATCGCTAATGTGATGGGTTCACCAACGAATGAAAATTGACTGATTTCGGCGATGTGTTATTCAGAAATGAATGACTGAATTCGACTGGAACCTAATCAAGAGTTTTGTCGCGGTGGCCGAGACCGGCAGCCTTTCGGCGGCGGCGCGCAGGCTGGCAGCCAGCCAGCCGACGCTTGGGCGCCACATTGCCGAACTGGAGCAGGCGCTCGGCGTCACGCTGTTCCGGCGCGGCCGGCGCGGCTACGAACTGACCGAGGCGGGCAGCACGCTTTACGAGCGCGGACGCGTAGTGAGCGAGCAGGCCAATGCCTTCTCGCTCTTGGCGCTCGGATCGGTCGAAGCGATCGAGGGTACGGTGCGTATTGCCGCCTCGGAGGTGGTCGCGGCATTCGTGCTGCCGCGGATGATGGCAGGGCTTGGCGAAGAGGAACCGGGCATCGAGGTCGAGATCGTCGCCTCGAACCAGGTCGAGAACCTGCTGCGTCGCGATGCCGATATCGCCATCCGCATGGTCAGGCCGGCGCAGAACGAACTGGTGGCGCGCAAGGTCACGGACATCCCGCTCTGCCTGTGCGCGGCGAAGTCCTATCTCGACCGGCGCGGCCGTCCGGAGAAAGCAACCGATTTGGTCGATCACGCCCTGGTCGGCTTCGACCGCAGCGAAGAGATCATCCGCGGCTTCACCGCCTTCGGCATTCCGGTCAGCCGCAGCCATTTTCGCTTTCGGACCGACAACCAGATCGTGCTGTGGGAAGCAGTGCGGACAGGCAATGGCGTGGGCATCGGCCAGGAGCCGCTTGTGCATCGCGATCCGCAATTGGAAAGGCTGCTGCCGGACGTGCCCCTGCCGACCTTGCCGGTTTGGCTCGCCATGCATCGGGACGTGCGTACCAGCCTACGCATCCGCCGCGTTGCGGATTTCCTGCATGAAGAGTTGAAGCGCTATTCGGCCGGCACGGCGACGGGAGCGAATTCGGCGCGGTGAGCGAGTCCGGCCATCAGCAGGACGATGACCAGCAGGCCGGAAAGCGCGACGAAGATCGGGCCGAAGCTCGAATGCTCGGCGACGAAGCCGATTGCAGACGGCGCCACCAATATGCCTGAGTAGCCCATGGTGGTGACCACGCTCATGCCGGTGCCGGACGACATGCCTTCCTGATTGCCGCCGGCCGAAAACAGGATCGGCACCATGTTGGCGATGCCGAAGCCGCAGAAGGCGAAGGCGGCGATGGCGAGGTAAGGCGAGGGCGAAAGGCCGGCCACAAGCATGCCCGCCGCCGCGACAAGCGCCGAGCCGCGTAGCGTTGTCACTGCGCCGAAACGGTTGCGCACGCCATCGCCCAGGAAGCGCATCAGCGCCATGACGCCGGAGAAGGCGGCATAGGCGAGGCCGGCAACGGCAAGGTCGGCGCCGAGTTCCTGATGGAGGTAGAGCGCCGCCCAGTCGAGCACCGCGCCCTCGGAGATCATGGTCAGCAGCGCCATCAGGCCGACCAGGTAAACGATGGTGTGCCGCGGCAGCGAGAATTTCTGGTGCTCGGCAGCCTGCGGTTTATCTTCGGCGACGAGATAGCCGATGGTAAAGGCAACGACAGCGAAAGCGATCGCCGTCACGACGACCGCATGGGCGAGGTAACCGTAGGTCTGGATGGCGAAGCCGCCGAGCGCGCCGCCGGCGAAACCGCCGAGGCTCCAGAAGCCGTGCGAGGACGACATGATCGCCCGAGACAGCCGCCGTTCGACGACCACGGCATTGGAATTCATGGCCACATCCATGCCGCCGCACGAGCCGCCGAAGAAAAGCATGGCAATCGCGGCCAGCGGCACATTGGGCGCAAGCGCCACGGCCAGCAGGCCGAAGCTGGCGCAGAGGCCAAACCAGCGCACCACGGTGCGCGAGCCGTGCCTGGAGATCAGATGTCCGCACCAGGTCATCGCCGCCACCGCGCCGACGCCGAACAAAAGGATCAGCAGCCCCAGCGTGAATTTCGAGATGTCCAGTCGGGTCAGGAACACCGGGATCTGCGGCGCCCAGCTGCCGGTGAGGAAGCCATTGGCCAGGAACATGCCGGCGACGGCCCAGCGGCCACGCGTCGCGGCCTGCATCGTGATTTGCGCGCTCATGGTCTGAAGTCCGCTTTGCCGATGGCTTTTCGCGGCAAATTAGATCGATTCAATTCGTAGTCAAGAACCGTATCAGGGAAGTGCTTGGACCAAGGGAGCAACCAAGGATCGATCCCGCTCGTGGCAGATGGTTGCGTGGGAGGTTGGCCGAAACGCTTTCACGTTCGTCATCCACGGGCGGAGCAAGGAGCGAAGCGACGCGCGCAGACCCGAGGATCCATGCCGCGACTTCCCCGGAACGCAACCGGTGCAGAATTCTGTAACCGTTGCAACGCCTTAGCGTCACGGCATGGATCCTAGGGTCTACGCGACGCTTCGCGTCGCTGCGCCCTAGGATGACGAAGTCTGGGATCGCCTAAGGCAAATTCGCTAATGATCCTTCGGACGCCTTGCCTCGAACTCGGCCTTCTTGGCCTCGGAGGCTTCCGTCTGGTTGAGCGCCTGCCATTCGGCATAGGGCATGCCGTAGATGATCTCGCGTGACTCGTCCTTCGAAAGCGCCAGGCCGTCGGCTTCGGCCGCCTCGCGATACCAGTTGGACAGGCAGTTGCGGCAGAAGCCGGCGAGGTTCATCAGGTCGATGTTCTGGACATCGCCGCGCTCTCGCAGATGCTGGACGAGTCGGCGGAAGGCGGCGGCCTCGAATTCGCGTTTCTGCTCTTCGCTGAGTTCGGTCATCTTCTTGAACTCCATCACACCGGCCCGGTGCGAGAACCGAACCGCTTCACTTCATGTATATCGGGACGACGATCTATGGCGTCAACGATCGGTGTGAGCCGCTCGGCCCAGGCAAGAGCGCCGGCCCGGTCGGCGATCAAGTCCTGGCGGATCTCGATCAGCGCATGCGCGTAGCCGTTGACGATGGCGTGCTTGAACATCGTGTCGCCGCGCAGCGCGCCGTCATACGGCTCGTTGTCACCGACGACGAGGTCCTTGTCCTGGCCCAGCATGTCGATCAGCGGCCGCGCCACGCGGTCGTCCAGGTCCCACAGAATGCCGACATGCCAGGGGCGGACCAAACCCTGCATGACCGGGGTGAAGGAATGCACCGAGAAGATGAAGGGCGCCTTTCCCGAAGCATGCGCCACCGAGGCGATCATCGCGCCGACGGCGTCATGGTAGGGCCGGTAGAACCGGTCGAGCCGCCTTTCCCGCTCCTCGGCGGCCATCGGGTAGTTCCCGGGCACGATGGTGCCGTCATAGAGCTGGCGGATCAGCGTCGGGTCGTCTTCGCCCCGGTTGGGATCGATCAGGAGCCGTGAAAAGCCAGCGAGCACGGCGGGCGCGTCGAGCGCGGCAGCCAGTTCGCGCGTCACCGTCTCGACGCCGATGTCATAGGCGATGTGGCGGTCGAATTCCTCAGCCGGCAAGCCGAGGCTGCCATACTCGTCCGGCAGGTCGCGGCGGGCATGGTCGGCCAGAAGCACGATGCCTTTCTTGCGGTCGCCCTCGACGATGTCGAAGGGCGCGAAAACTGTGGATCGGGTCATCGGCGGAAAATGGTCTGTTCGCTGGCTTCCAGGCAGGATGCTATCGTCATTCCACGAAGAGGACGCTGGCGCAATGCCGTTGTTTGGCCACGGTTTCTGCAAAAAATCCCGGATGGGACGACATTCCGCGCGCCGAGCCCTTCTAAATCGATTGGAATTGAACAAAACGGCGCGTTGACATGCGCCCGGAGTTTGCTGAAAAGGGTCGTCGAGAGATGCATATGTGGTTGGCGAAGGGATTTGGAATGGGTTTTGCCGGCAGGTCGCGCAAGCGCCTGGCCCTGCCATTCCTCATTGTCGGCGCGGCGCTGTGCGCGATCGCAGCGGCCTCGCCGGCGCGCGCCGACTTCCGCGTCTGCAACGCGACGCAAAATCTGGTGGGTGTCGGCATCGGTTATCGGGCCAAGGCCGGCTGGATCACGGAAGGCTGGTGGCACATCGAAGGGTCGACCTGCAAGACGCTGATCGAGGGGCCGCTGTCATCAAGGTTTTACTATCTTTATGCAGAAGACGCCGAGCGTGGCGGGCGGTGGGATGGCCCGATCAACATGTGCGTCGCCGAGAAAGAGTTCAAGATTGCCGGCGTGAATGATTGCGTCGCCCGGGGCTTCCAGCGCGCCGGATTTCAGGAATATGACACGGGCGAGCAGGCAAGCTGGATGGTCCAGCTGACCGACGAGCCCGCAACGGGAGGCGCGCCAGCTGCGGCCCCCGCTCCGGGAACAAACAGTCAATGAGACGTAACCGCAAGGTCAAGATCCTCGCCACCATCGGTCCGGCTTCCTCCTCGGAGGAGATGCTGAGAAAGCTTTTCGAAGCGGGCGCCGATGTCTTCCGCATCAATATGAGCCACACCGACCACGAGCTGATGCGCACGCTGGTCGGGCGCATCCGCGCAGTCGAGGCGGCGGTCGGCCGGCCGATCGGTATCCTCGCAGACCTGCAGGGCCCGAAGCTGAGGGTCGGCAAGTTCGCCAACAACAAGGAAGTGCTGACCGCCGGCCAGACCTTCACGCTCGACGACAATCCGGCGCCCGGCACGTCCAGCCGTGTCTACCTGCCACATCCGGAAATCCTCAGCTCGGTCGAGGCCGGTCACCGACTTTTGATCGACGACGGCAAGCTGGAGCTCAAGGCGGTGAAGAGCGACGGCAAGTCGATCACCTGCACGGTCGTCGCCGGCACCGGCATTTCCGACAAGAAGGGCGTCAGCCTGCCCGACACCGACCTGCCGGTCGGCGCGCTGACCGAGAAGGACCGCGCCGATCTCGACGCGGTACTGGCCGAGGGCGTCGACTGGGTGGCGCTGTCCTTCGTGCAGCGGCCGGAAGATCTCGCCGAGGCGCGCAAGATCGCGCGCGGCCGAGCCCTCATCATGGCCAAGATCGAGAAACCGCAGGCGGTCGCTCGCCTGGCCGAGATCATCGAATTGTCGGATGCGCTGATGGTCGCTCGCGGCGATCTCGGCGTCGAGATGCCGCTGGAAGCGGTGCCTGGTATCCAGAAGCAGATCACGCGCGCCGCGCGGCGCGCCGGCAAGCCGGTGGTGATCGCCACGCAGATGCTGGAATCGATGATCACCGCGCCGGTGCCGACCCGCGCCGAGGTCTCCGATGTGTCGATCGCCGTCTTCGAAGGCGCTGACGCGATCATGCTTTCGGCCGAATCCGCCGCCGGCGCCTATCCTGTCGAGGCGGTCGGCATGATGAACCGCATCGCCACGAAGGTGGAGACCGACCCGACCTATGCCGGCATCATCAACGCGCAGCGGTCCGAACCGGAAGCGACCGGCGCGGACGCGATTTCGCTCGCCGCGCGCGAGATCGCCGAAACGCTGAAGCTGTCGGCGATCATCACCTACACGGCTTCCGGCACGACGGGCCTGCGCGCCGCGCGCGAGCGCCCGCAGGTGCCGATCGTGGCGCTGTCGCCGATCGTCAACACGGCGCGCCGGCTGTCGCTGCTGTGGGGAACGCATTGCGTGGTGTCGCCGGACGCCACCGACCTCGACGACATGGTGGACCGTGCCTGCCGCATCGCGCTGGACGAAGGCTTCGGCAAGCCGGGCGACCGCGTCATCATCACGGCCGGCGTGCCGCTGAGGACGCCCGGCTCGACCAACATGCTGCGCATCGCCTATGTCGGGTCGGACACGCAGAGCAGCCGGTAACACTGCGGAGCTGCCGGACGTTGCGCGCAGGCTTGCGCGCTGTGGCCATAATACAACAAAGGCATAGGCAATGATCGCGGCACTTGCCGCGACACAGGGTTGCCTCGATCGCCGCTACAGAAAGCGGTGAACCGGCGCCGGCATTCGTTCGGCGTCCGCCCGTACTCCCAATAGATTGAAAGTATCCCGAATGTCGTCCCTTGTTTCGCGCCGGTCTTTGCTGACCGGGCTCTCGCTCGTTGGAGTATCGGCCATCTCAGCCTGCGCCCAATTGCCCAGGCAGCCAATCGCGGCCGCGAACTTGCCGATGCCCGCGCCGGCCGAGCCGATGCACGAAAAGGCGCCGGTCGAGGTTGCAGGCACCGACCCTGTCGCGGCGCCTTCCGGTTATGCGGGTATGTACGACGCGGTGGACGACGGCGGCCACGCCCTCCCGGCCATTCCTGTTGCCAAGGTCGACGAACGGTTCCTGCGCCAGATCGTAGACGATCCCACCGGCGAACTGCCGGGGATGATCGTTGTCAACACGACGGACAAGTATCTCTACCTGGTGCTCAAGGACGGAAAGGCCATGCGCTACGGCGTCGGGCTCGGCCGCCAGGGCTATTCGTGGAAGGGCCGGGCGATCGTGCAGTGGAAGCGCAAGTGGCCGACATGGACGCCTCCGTCCGCCATGATCCGCAGGGATCCGAAGCTTGAGAAATGGCGCCAGGGCATGCAGCCCGGCGTCAGCAATCCGCTGGGGTCGCGCGCCCTGTACATTTTCAAGGACGGGGTCGACACGCTCTACCGGATACACGGATCGCCAGACTGGAAGTCCATCGGCAAGTCCGCATCCTCGGGCTGCGTGCGCATGTTCAACCAGGATGTCATCGACCTGTACGACCGCGTTCCCGCCAAGACGACACTGCTTGTCATCTAGAGCCGGATGACCTTGCCGGGACCGGCTTCAAGTCGGCGCGAGTTCGGCATCCGGAACCTGAAGCTCCGGGCACCTGCCGGCGCCTTGCGTGTCGCCGGCAATCCGCGACTCGACCGTCCTTGCCAGGGCCCGCAAATCGATTGGCGCGCCGGCAATCTTTTCGATGGCGCCGACGACGAGGTCGGGCGCGATCCAGTCCGGCTTGTGGCCGAGGTTGCGGACCCAGACCAGTTCGGCGCCGGGAATATCTCGCTGCAGACCAACGGAATGGATCGTCGCGTAGACCACCTTGTCGCGATCGCCTGATATGACGACGGTCGGCGCCTTGATCTCGGGATAAGCCGGCGAGGCGGCGCGGACATAGTCGTATAGCTGAGCCACGTCGCGGGCGTTGGCGCGAAAGGCCGGTGGGCGCAATACCAGAGGGATTGAAGCTTCGCCGATGTAATCGTCCGGCAGATTGTTCGGCGAAAAGACGCAGGCCGTGGCGTCGCCGACCTGCAGCATGCCCGCCGGGTAGGCGAGCGTTTCGGAAAACAGCCAGCCGATCACGGGCGTGGCCGTCAGCTTGTAGTACCAGGCGGTAGCGCCGCCGGGCCAGGGGTGGCTGACGGGCGAGAGGAAGACGAGGCCGCGCGTCCTGTCGGGATGCCGGCGGGCGAAGGCGGTGGCGATGGCGCCGCCGAAGGAGTGTCCGACAATGATCGCCTTTTCGATGCCCACGCGATCCATCAGCGCAGCGACGGTATCCGCCTGCGCAGCCAGTGTCTCATTGTTGCCTGGGCCGCGATCCGACCAGCCAAAGCCGGGACGATCGAGGAACAGCATTTCCGCGCGGGCTTCGAGTAACGGCCTGAGCGGCAGCATCTGGTCCTTGAGGTTGGCGCTGGCGCCGTGGATGAAGACGACGGGCGGCAGGATGGCGTCCCTGGGGGCGGGGACGTGGACATAGTGGATGCGTGCGCCGTCGAGGTCGGCGAATTCACCGACAGGCGGATTGCGGCGCTCAATCAGCCAGACGCCGGTGCGGGTAACGCCGGCCAAGGCGAAGACGAGCGCGATGATGAAGAGGAGCGCGGCGCAGATGAGGTTCATACGGGGAATACGAGTGTCGAGCGAAGTTAGTTTAGGGGAATAGGGGAGTGGGGTAGAAGAGCCGTACTTCCCTAAAAACCATCAGATGCCTTCGCCCGCCAGCTCTTCCGACAGCGTCGAAACCTGGTTCTGGGCGCTGCGCATCATCGGGTAGATGGCGAGCACTTTCTGCCAGGCCTCAAGCGCGGATTGCTTGTGGCCGGTCTCGGCCATGATCTGGGCCAGTCCGGACAGGGCGCCGAAATGGCGCGGCTCAAGCTGCAGCGTGCGGTCGATGTCGGCCATCGACTTCCCGTAGTTCTTCATCATGAAATGCACGGTGGCGCGGCGGTTCCAGCCTTCTGCATAGTCGGGCTGCAAGGTCACGACCTGGTCGAGGAAGTCGAGCGCGACGTCGAATTTCTGGTCCTCCATCGCCTTTTGCGCCCACTGCATCATCAGGTCGATCGAGGCGCTGCCGGACTGGTTCCACTCGTTCCAGATGCGGCCGGCGATGCGCTCGGCAGCCTTCTCGTTGCGTTCGCGCTTGAGGTCGGCAAAGAGCTGGTCGAGCCGTCCCTGCTTGGTCGGGGCAGGGGGCGGTGGCGTGGCTTCGGGCGGCGTCGCCGCTGGAGGCGCCGTTTCGGCAGGCGGCGTAGCCTGGTCCTGCGCCAATGCCGGCAAGACGGTGCCGGACACGAAAAGCGGGACGATAAATACAAAAAGAATCCGCATCGTCGGAAACTAATCCCGCACGGCGGATCGTCAAAATGAATTTAGCATGAGAAGGCCGGCGCGCCGGCGACCAACATCAAGCGGCGCGCGGCGTGCTTTTATTGTGCATGTCGTTATCCCAAAACCGCTTGGCACTTTTGGGCGACATACACTACGCCGCGCGAAAACCTCAGCCCTGGCGCGCCTTGTAGCGCGGAGCGGTCTTGTTGATGATGTAGATGCG
>NZ_JANINM010000534.1 GCF_024509055.1 Mesorhizobium sp.
CGCCCTGCTTGATGTCGATGCCGGAATGCGAGAGCGCAATGACGATGTCGGCGCCATCTTCCCTGATTTGCGGCACCCAAGCCCTGGCCGCCTCGACGATGTCGCGCGTCTGGACATTGCCTTCGAGGTTCTTCAGGTCCCAGACCATGATCTGCGGGGGCACGAAGCCGATCACGCCGATCCTGATCGGCTGCTCGGCTCCGGCCCCGTCCTTGATCTTCCTGTCGAGGATCACATAGGGCTTGAGATAGAGCTTGTCGTCGCGCGGGTTGGCGGCGAGCGTGGTGCCGCGGACCAGGTTGGCGCAGACGAAGGGGAAATTGGCGCCGGCCAGCACCTTGTCCATGAACGACAGGCCGTAGTTGAACTCGTGGTTGCCGAGCGTGGAGCATTCGTAGCCGAGCAGGTTCATGCCCTTCATGATCGGATGCAGGTCGCCGTCCTTCATGCCCCTCTCATAGGCGGCATAGTCGCCCATCGGGTTGCCCTGCAGCAGGTCGCCATTGTCGATCAGCATCGCATTGGTTGCTTCCTTGCGCACAGCGTCGATCAGCGAAGCCGTGCGCGACAGGCCCATCGTGTCATTCGCTTTGTCGGCGTAATAATCATAGGGCAGCAGGTTCACATGGATGTCGGTCGTCTCCATGATCCTCAGATGCGCCTGGTTGGCCGCTGCGCGGGCGGAGAAGGGATGCAGCATGATCAGCGCTCCGGTGGCGGCGGCTCCGGCCAGGAACTCGCGACGGGAGACAGGCAGTCGTGACATCGTTCTCTCCTCTTCGGCATCGTGACACGCCCGGCCCCGGCGTGGAGCTTGGCGCTGAAGGACCATCAAGTCCATGTCTGACGGAAAGCTGTTGATCACGACAAGGTGACGTGTCGATGAAACGGGCCGGTGAGAAGTCAGCCTTTGTCGTCATCACCCTGGGTGATCAGCCGCGCGCTGCGCTGCCCGGTGGCGTATATCCATAGCCAGCTAAGAGAAACGGCAAGCCGGTTGCGGAAACCGATCAGGAAATAGATGTGGGCGATGCCCCAGAGCCACCACGCAAGCCAGCCGGTCAGCTTGATCCAGCCGAAATCGATCGCGGCGGCGCGCTTGCCGATGGTCGCCAGATCGCCGTCATGCCTGTAACGGAAAGGCCGAGGTGTCGTGTCGCCCGCCAGGCGTGCCTTGATGGTCGCGGCAACATGGCGGCCTTCCTGCTTGGCGGCTGGGGCGACGCCCGGCACCGGCTTCCCGTCCGGCCGCAGGAGATGCGCGGTGTCGCCGATGACGAAAATCTCCGGGCTGCCGGGCACCGTGAGGTCGGGCTCGACCAGCACCCTGCCGGCGCGGTCGGCGGCTGTGCCGAGCCATTCCGCCGCCGGCGAGGCTGCAACGCCGGCCGCCCACAGAATGGTTCTTGCCGGCAGATGCGTGTCGCCAAAGACCACGCCCTCGGCATCCAAGGCTGTAACAGCGCGGCCGAGTTCGACCGTGACGCCAAGCCGTTCCAAGGCCTTGCGGGCGTAATCCGACAGTTCCGGCGCGAAATTGGCGAGGATACGGTCACCGGCCTCGATCAGCACCACGCGCGCCTGCCGCGTGTCGATGTTGCGGAACTCGCCGCGCAGCGTGTCGTGCGCGAGCTCGACAATGGTGCCGGCAAGCTCCACCCCGGTCGGACCGCCGCCGATAATGACCAGCGTCAGCAGTGCCTGGCGCCTGGCCGGATCGGTCTCGCGCTCGGCCTGCTCGAAGGCGAGCAGGATGCGGCGCCGGATGGTCGTGGCATCCTCGAGCGTCTTCAGCCCAGGTGCGAAGGGCTCCCATTCGTCGTGGCCGAAATAAGCGTGACGCGCGCCGGTGGCGAGCACCAGCGTGTCGTAGCCAACCGAGCCGCCATCATCCAGAAGCACTCTTTTGCCGGCGCGGTCGACGCCAATGACGTTGCCCAGAAGGGTCGTCACGTCCTCGCGCCTGCGCAGCAGATGGCGGATCGGCCAGGCCACTTCCGATGTCGCCAGCGAAGTGGTCGCCACCTGGTAGAGCAGCGGCTGGAAGAGGTGATGATTGCGCTTGTCGATCATGGTGACGCGCACCGGCGCGCCGGCCAGCGCCCGGGTGAGTTCGAGACCGCCGAACCCCGCGCCGACGACAACGACATGATGGTTGGCTTCGTTCATCTTAGATCACCCTCGGCCGGCTATCCGACGACCATGATGTAAGCATTTTTGTGCACTGCAACAACTCCTCCAGGCGCCGAGCCATTGCCCGGGAGTCGTCGCCGGGTGTCGTGAACGCACATGCCGGCTCCAGGTTCGGAGGTATAGCGTGGTGCGGAATAACGGAGTTCACGATGGCCAACAATCGCGAAGACGAGGAGCCCGCTCAATACGCCTCGCCGCCCTGCTTCATGCATGAGCTCGACCCGGAATACCGGATGCCGCTCACCGACTGGACCGATGTCAGGCGCTGGCGCAAGGCCGAGCGTGAAAGACTGATCACGGCCCGGCTCGCCGTCCCCGCCGACGCGCGCGCGGCGATGTCGACGCGCATTGCCGAAGGGCTCGACGCCTTGATCGGCGACATTGCTGGCCGCATGGTCAGCCTCTACTGGCCATTTCGCGGCGAGCCGGACCTGCGCGGCTGGATGGCCTCAATCAACGAAAGAGGCGGCCGCACGGCACTTCCCGTCGTCATCGAGAAGGGGCAGCCACTGGTCTTCCGCGCCTACGCGCCGGGCGACCGGCTGGAAAAGGGTGTCTGGAACATCCCGATCCCGGCCGAGGGCGAACCCGTGCTGCCGGACATCGTCATCTCGCCGATCGTCGGCATCGATCCGAGCAATTACCGGCTGGGCTATGGCGGCGGCTTCTTCGACCGCACGCTGGCCGCGATGCCGTTCAGGCCACTCGTCATCGGCGTCGGCTACGAGTTGCAGCGCATTCCGACGATCTACCCGCAGCCGCACGACATTCCGATGAGCGAGATTGTGACGGAGGCTTCGACTGCCTAGCGCTGCCTGTGTCAGACGGTCCAGGTCCAGTCGATCGGATAGTTGAAAATCGGGGTGAACGTGACGCCCACCGCCTCCATATCCCTACGGCCGTCGACGACCATCTCCTTCAATCGGTCCAATTGGGCCGCGTGCTCGTCGGTGTCCCACACACTGACTTGTACGATCGAGCCCTTCGGCGAGACGCCCGCATAAAAACGAAGGAGCCCGGGCAGCCGTCTGATGGCTGGGATTATGTACTGCGAGGTCTTCTTGCTCGCGGCGTCGACTTCCGCGAACCGACCTGGGTCAAAGCTGGCGCGAGATACGCGGACAACGGCGGTTGCCGGCAATGACTCGGTCAAAGTGATTCTTTCCGTCATATCGCAGCCGCTGCCTCCTGCTGGTTGTTAGTCCGAACCCTAGGCCATCTCGGGCCTAAGCCCGACCGCCGTCCTGTCGACGATCTCGCGCAGCGCGAAGGACGAGTTTATCTTTGTCACATGCGGCATGGCGGACAGCCATTCCTTGTGGATGCGCTCGTAGTCGACAAGGTCCTTGGCGGCGATGCGCAGGATGTAGTCGTATTCGCCCGACATCAGATGGCAGGACAGAACGTTCGGGCAGCGCTTGATGGCGGCCTCGAAATCCGACAACGTCTTCTCGAACTGTCCCGACAACGATATGTGCACGATCGCCGTCATCTGGTGGCCGAGCGCGGCATTGGAGAGCCGCGCGTGGTAGCCGCGGATGGTTCCGGACTTCTCCAGGTTGTCGAGCCTGCGCGAACAGGCCGATTGCGACAGTCCGACCTTCTCGGCGAGCGCCGCATTGGGTATCCGCCCATCCTTCTGCAAAGTCTCCAGAATGGCGATATCAATCCTGTCGAGCGGCATTCTTCGTGGTTCCTGCGAATTTTTCGGTATTTCACGCAACGATTAGCGAAGTGCTGGCGCTGCCGCAAGTGCATTCGCAAACACATACGGAACGATTCATGCTTGACTGCGTCCATTGCGTGTCGCCCAAAACCGCATGGCGGTTTCGGGGTCGATGGCACGCCTGGAAATGACAGGGAGAGCGCCCTTCAAGGGTGCGGACAGGAGAACAAAATGCGCGTCGGCTGCCCCAGGGAAATCAAGAACCATGAATATCGCGTCGGCCTGACGCCCGGCTCGGTCCGCGAATATGTCGCGCACGGCCACGAAGTGCTGATCGAGACCGGCGCGGGCGCCGGCATCGGCGCCGACGACAACGCCTATCGCGCCGCCGGCGCCACCATCGCCAAGACCGCCGCCGACGTGTTCGCCAAGTCGGACATGATCGTCAAGGTGAAGGAACCGCAGCCGAACGAGTGGGTCCAGTTGCGCGAAGGCCAGATACTCTACACCTATCTTCACCTTGCTCCGGATCCGGACCAGACCAAGGGCCTCCTCGCCTCGGGCGTCACCGCGATCGCCTATGAGACTGTAACCGACGACCGCGGCGGCCTGCCGCTGCTCGCGCCGATGTCGGAAGTCGCGGGCCGCCTGTCGATCCAGGCCGGCGCCACCGCGCTGCAGAAGGCCAATGGCGGCCGCGGCGTGCTGCTCGGCGGCGTGCCCGGCGTTCTGCCCGGCAAGGTCACAGTGCTCGGCGGCGGCGTCGTCGGCCTGCACGCGGCCAGGATGGCGTCCGGCCTCGGTGCCGACGTCACCATCATCGACCGCTCGATCCCGCGCTTGCGCCAGCTCGACGACCTTTTCGCCGGCCGCGTCCACACCCGCTACTCGACTGTCGAGGCGCTGGAGGAAGAATGCTTCTCGGCCGATATCGTCGTCGGCGCCGTGCTGATCCCGGGCGCGGCCGCGCCGAAGCTGGTCACCCGCGAAATGCTTTCCGGCATGAAGAAGGGCTCGGTGCTTGTCGACGTCGCCATCGACCAGGGCGGCTGCTTCGAGACCTCGCATGCCACCACCCATGCCGAGCCGACCTATGAGGTCGACGGCGTCATCCACTACTGCGTCGCCAACATGCCGGGCGCGGTGCCGGTCACCTCGGCGCATGCCCTCAACAACGCAACGCTGCATTACGGCTTGCAGCTCGCCGACAAGGGCCTGAAGGCGCTGGTCGACGATCACCACCTGCGCAACGGCCTCAACGTCCACAAGGGCAAGATCACCAACCGCGCCGTCGCTGAAGCGCTCGGCTACGAGATGGTAGAGCCGAAGGCAGTGCTCGCCGCCTGATAGCAGACAAGAACTTCCTCCCGTCTCGCCCGCCGGTCCTTCCGGCGGGCTTTTTCTTTGCCGGAGAAGAGCAGGCAACAAAAAAGCGGAGCCAAAGCCCCGCTTCCTCGATGTCGCGACATGCCGCCGGTCCATCCGCGGTCGGCAATCGATCAACGACTACCTTTTAGCGCGGTTATACGACGGGAATACGACAGCTATTACCGGATGTTCGCGCGGCTACGAAATTCAGGCCGATGCCAATACTCGTTGTGTGAAATGCTTCACATCCGGCTGTCGGGAAAAATGCCTAGAGACGCGCGGCCTGCTGGCGACTTCGCCAACAGCTTCTGTCGCAGGCTTTTCCCAACTGCCCGCCAGACCATCGGCGGGCTTCTTTTTTTGCGTTGCCGATCACGCTCGTTCGATGCGGCACTGGTAGCAGTTGTTTCGCGCCGAGCGGACGTGGATGTAGGCCACGTCGTCGCGCTCGAAGAGCTTGTCCGCGCGGGCCGCGATGCTATCCGTCGGGATGACCGCGCCGGTACCGTAGACGATGCGATCGTCCTTGCCGTAGCCGCGCACGATGTAGTCGCTGCTCGCCAGCATTTCCGGAAGCGCATCGTCCTCCATGGCGCGCTCGCACTCCTCCGCATGCAGGAAGATCGGCCCGGTCTCGGCATAGGGCTGAAGCTCCGGGAATGGCCGGTATGCGACGATCAGATAGCCGTCACCCGCGGACACATTCCTCATGCAATGTCGGCATGGCACACCATCGCCATCGGAAATCCTGCGCTCCGGCGCGCGGCCGTATGAATCGGGTCCTCCACGCTGCAAGGCGCGCACGGCTTCGGTCGGCAAGGCTTTGAACTGGATGCTCATGGCGAAATCTCCGGTGTTGGCGACCGGAAACTAGGCTTTGGCAACGGCGCCTCCCACCCGTTTCCCGCCAACCGCCGTGCTGGAACGGAAAGAGCCCGGCTTGCGAAGCCGGGCTCATCGAACCGTCGATCGGTGCCCTCGTGCTAGCGCACGAAATCGTCGAAGCGGCGCAGCGTCACGCGCCGGTTGCGCCAATTCTCCTGCTGCGTCGGCACCAGCAGGAACTCCTCGCCATAGCCGACGGTGTCGAGTGCATAGGCGGGCACGCCGAATTCGCGCACCAGCGTGTGCTTGAGCGAGGCAGCGCGCCGCTCCGACAGGACCTGGTTCGACTGGAACGAGCCCACCGCGTCGGTGTGGCCTTCGATCAGGATGCGGGCGCCGCGATCGCGCCGCAGGATGCGGTGAAGCGCATCGGCAATGATCTCGACCTTGCCGTATTGCGAGGCAGAAATCGCCGCCGAGCCGAATTCGAAATTGATCGACTGGATGTCGATCGACTGCGCCATGCGCCGCAGGTCCGGCCGCCGCTTGAATTCGCGGATCGTGACGCGCTCGTTCGGGCGCAGCTTCATCCTGGGCGCGGCCTCGAGCTGGCGTTCTATGGTCGCGGCCGAGGGCGTGGTGGCCTGCGCAAAGCCGAGGCTCGGCATGGCAAATGCCGCAATCATCGCCACGGCAAATGTACGTCGGGTCAGCATGTCTTTTTCTCCTGTAGGTCTCGGCCTGTTGATGCGGCCGGACCATGGCAAAGACAGTCTGAAGCGACGATGAACGGGATGTTCAGATGCTTAGCTAGGGCCTCATGACACTCGCCGAGCGCTCGGCGAAGGTCATCGGATGCACGATTTCCTTCTTCTGCGCCACGGGCGCGAAGCCGAGCTTCTGATAGAGCGGCAGCGCCGCCGGATGGTCGAGCGTGCAGGTCTGCACCGTGACGCGTCTGGGTCCATGCGCCCATGCGGCGGAGATCGCGGCGCCGAGGAACCAGCGGCCGATGCCCTGGCCATGGGCATGCTCCATCATGCCGAAATAGGCGAGCTCCACCTCGTCCGGCAGATGCGGCTTGAGGTCGAAGAAGCCTGCCGGGGAACCGTCAAGGTAGAGCACCCTGATGTCACGGTCCTCGCGGTGAAGCCCGGCGGCCAGTTCCTCGTCGCTCAGCCTCAGCACGTTGACCCAGTGCCATTTGCGCCCGACGCGATCCATCAGATAGCGGTAGAAATGGAGCGGCATGTCCCTGGTCTTCAGCAGGGCGATCTGCCGGTTGTAGGGCGCTGACGGCGACGTCGCCGGCGCCGCGTGCATTTCGAGGAATGTGACCGTGACCTCGATTTCGTCGGGCACGCCGTTTTCCATGACAATCATTCCTTGCCCGTCACCACCGGCGTGTCGCTGAGCCCGCCCCACTCGGTCCACGAACCGTCGTACAACCTGTTGTCGGTATGGCCAAGCGTCTCCAGCGCCAGCGTGATCGCCGCCGCGGTGATACCCGAGCCGCATGACGTGACGACCGGCTTTGCAAGATCGATGCCTGCGTCCTCGATCACCTTGCGCAGGCGGTCCCTTGGCAAGAGCTCGCCATTCTCGGCAAGCGAGGTGATCGGCACATTGCGGGCGCCGGGCATATGGCCCGAGCGGACGCCGGCACGCGGCTCGGGATCAGTGCCGGCGAAACGGCCGGCCGAGCGTGCATCGGCGATCTGGCTTTCATGGCCATCGACGATGCGGCGCATCTCGGCGAGGCTGACGACCCGGCCGGCGTCGAAATCGGCATGGAAGATGCCTGGCGCGAACCGGGTGGGTTCAGCCGTCACTGGCCGCCCCTGCGCCTTCCAGCGGTCGAAGCCGCCGCTCAGTATATAGACCTGGAAGACCCCCATGACGCGGAACATCCACCACGCGCGCGGTGCGGAGAAAAAGCCCGGGCCATCATAAATGACGATCGTGTCGTCGGCCGAAATGCCCATCGAGCCCACATATCGCGCGAAATACTGAGGTGACGCCAAGGTGTGCGGCAGCTTGGAGTCCGGGTCCGAAACGGCATCCTGGTCGAGGAACAGCGCTCCGGGAATGTGTGCGGCGTCATATTCGCCGCGTGCATCGCGCTTCTGCGCCGGCAGGTACCAGGAGGCGTCGATGATCGTCAGGCCGGGTTCTCCCAACTTCTTCTCAAGCCAATCCGCATCGACGACGAAAGGACTGTCCTCGGGCATTTTCTTCTCCTTCAGCGCCTGTGGGGCCTAGTGCGTCAGTTCGCCGGCATCGGGCCGAAGCGAATGCGGAAGCGCCGGTTCTCGCGGCCCTTCTTCTCGATCTTGCCGATGTGGATCTCGCCGACCTCGCCCGTGCTTTTCACATGCGTGCCGCCGCAAGGCTGGCTGTCGATCGAGCCGTTGTCGCCGATGCAGACCAGCCGAATCCTGCCGGTGCCGACGGGTGGCCGCACGTTCTTCGACTTCACCAGCCCGGGATTGGCGGCCAGCTCCTCGTCGGTGATCAGCCGCGTGAAGATCGGATGGTCGGCCCGCACCAGTTCCATCAACCTCGCCGTCACATCCTCCTTGGTGAAGCCTGCGTCGGGAATGTCGAAATCGACGCGGCTGTCGTCCTCGGCGACGGCGGCACCGGTGATCGGAAACGGGCAGACGACGGTCAGCAAATGGCAGGCCGCATGCATGCGCATCAGAAGATGGCGCCGCTCCCAGTCGATGGCGAGCTTGAGCTTCTCGCCGATCGCCGGCATGGCCTGTTCCGGCGCCGGAACATGGATGATCTCGTCCTTGGTTTCACCGGTGATGGTCGCCGCTATGGCGATGCGGCCACCATCGGCGCGCTCGAACATGCCGGTATCGCCGGGCTGCCCGCCCGAGGTGGCATAGAAGATAGTCCGGTCGAGAATGATGCCGCCCCGGTCGTTGATGGCGACGACCTGCGCCTCGGCCGTCTTCAGATAGGCATCGTCGCGAAACAGCGCTTCGGTTTTGTGGGCCATCACGCCACCGTCTCGAACGGCACCGAGATGTCGGCTTTCTCTTCCATCCAACCCGGCACCGGCAGGTTCTTGCCGCGCAGGAATTCCGGGTTGAAGAGTTTCGACTGGTAGCGCGTGCCGTAGTCGCAAAGCACCGTGACAATGGTGTGGCCAGGCCCGAGCTCGCGCGCCAACCGGATGGCGCCGGCGATGTTGATGCCGGTCGAGCCGCCGACGCAGAGCCCCTCT
>NZ_JANINM010000535.1 GCF_024509055.1 Mesorhizobium sp.
GGCCGGGTCGCCGGCGTGGTCTACCTGTCGCGGACGCCGAACAACATCGTCAAGCACCTCTATGGCGAACGCGGCAAGGTGACCTTGGCGGCCATTGCCATCCTCGGCGGCACGCTGCTGATCGCGCTGGTGTTCATCCGCACCGTCAGCCGGCCGATCTACGCCCTGATCGACCGGACAAAGCGCATTGCGGCCGGCGACCGCGGGGCGATCAGGCCGCTCGACCATCACGGCACGCGCGAGATGGCGGCGCTGTCGGCGGCCTTCCTCGACATGGCGACCAAGCTGCAGGCGCGCTCGGACAGCATCCAGACCTTCGCCACCCATGTCTCGCACGAGCTGAAATCGCCGCTGACGGCGATCCAGGGCGCCGCCGAGCTGCTCAGGGATTCCGGCGAGGCGATGGACGAAGCCGAGCGACGGCGCTTTTCCAGCAACATCGTCACCGACGCCGGGCGGCTCAATCTGCTGGTGCGTCGGCTGCTGGAGCTGGCGCGTGCGGAAAACCTGGCGCCGACCGGCGAAAGCACGACGCCCAGGGCCGCGCTGGCGCTGCTTCCTATCGACACCAGGGTGGAGGCTCGCGTCGAGACCGGTTGCGACATCAGCATCGGCATTTCCGGCGAGAACCTGGCAATCGTGCTCGCCAATCTCATCGACAATTCCGCAAGGCATGGCGCCAAGCATGTCGCGATCAATGCCGCGGCGGCCGAGGAAAGGGTTTCGATCCTTGTCGGCGACGACGGCGCCGGCATTTCGCCGAGCAACCGCGCGAAAGTGTTCGAGCCGTTCTTCACCACAAGGCGCGAAACCGGGGGCACCGGCATGGGGCTCGGCATCGTGCTGGCCCTCCTGAAAGCGCATGATGGCACGATAAGGCTGGTTGACTCCGAGCGCGGCACGCGCTTCGAGATCAGCTTGCCGGTTGTTTGAGTTTGAGCATGATCTTGTCCGAAAACCGGTCCCCACTTTTCGGGATCATGCTCCGGAGCTGGAGAGCCTAGAGAGTGCGCTACGACATCGTCATCATCGGCGGAGCCATCGTCGGCTCCTCGGTCGCCTACTATTTGCGCGAGGAGGGCTTCACCGGCTCGATCGCGCTGATCGAGCGCGATCCGCAATTCTCCCATGCCGCGACGACCTTGTCCCTGGCCTCGATCCGCCAGCAATTCTCGATCCCAGAAAACATCCGGCTGTCGCAGTTCACCCTGAAACTGTTCCGGCGGCTGAAGGAGACCTTCGGGGCCGATGCCGACATCGGCTTTCGCGAGGGCGGCTACCTGATCCTCGCCGGCGAGGCCGGGCTACCGATCCTCAAGGCCAATCACGAAGCGCAGATCGCCGAGGGCGCCGACATCGTTCTCGAGGACGCCGATCAACTGACGCAACGCTTCCCGTGGCTGTCGACGGAAGGTATTTCCGCCGGCGCCTATGGCCGCAGCGGCGAGGGCTGGTTCGACGCGCACGCCATGCTGATGCTGTTCCGCAAGGCATTGCGCGACAAGAAGATCGACCTCATCACGGCTTCGGTCACGGGCATCGCGCGCGAGGGCAACCGCGTCACCGGCGTAACCCTCGACAATGGCGAGACGCTTGAGGCCGGCATCGTCGTCAATGCCGCCGGCCCGAATGCCGGCAAGGTGGCGGCGATGGCCGGGCTGGCGCTGCCGGTCGAGCCGCGCAAGCGCAACGTCTTCGTCTTCGAGGCGCGCGAGAAATACGCCGACATGCCGCTGCTGGTCGATCCGTCAGGCATCTATGTGCGGCCGGAAGGCTCGGTCTACCTCACCGGCGGCGCCGAGCCGGAAGAAGGCGATGTCGCGCCCGACCCCAAGGATTTCGAGGTCAACTGGCCGCTGTTCGAAGAGGTGATCTGGCCGACTTTAGCCACGCGCATCCCCGCTTTCGAGGCGATCAAGCCGACGCGCGCCTGGGTCGGTCATTACGACTACAACACGCTCGACCAGAACGCGGTGATCGGGCCGCACCCGGAGGTCGAAAACTTCCTCTTCGCCAACGGCTTCTCCGGCCACGGCCTGCAGCAGGCGCCGGCGGTCGGCAAGTCGCTCGCCGAGCTCATCATGCATGGCGGCTACCGGACTATCGACTGCACGGCGTTCGGCTATGCGCGAGTGGCCGAAGGGCGGGCGTTCCGGGAATTGAACGTCATATAAAGGTCGGGTCTGAAATTCCGCGGTTTTCGGGACAAAGCCTCAATAAGTCAGCGTGATCTGCATCTGCGGCAGGGGTCGAGGCGCCGTGTTGGTGAAGTCTGGCCCCTTGTCCTTCCAGCCATGGCCCTGGGCGATCAGACCTTCCAGCAAGGCTCTCGCCTGCTCGCGTTGGACAGCGCCCTCGAAGGCATAGGGCGGCACCGGACTTGTGGTGCGTGCCGTCTCATAGGCCGCCAGATACTCGTTGATTTTCGGCCTGTAGTCCGCGCTGTCGGCAACCTTGATCGTGTAGCGCTGCATGGCCGAGGCCAGATTGCGCCATCTTGTCCAATAATGAGCGTCGAACGAGAACTCGGCGAATTTCTGGCCGGCCTCGGTGCCCTTTTGCGAAACCTGCCTGAGGATCGCCGCGTCCATGTTCAGGTTCATGCCACCTTCCTGCGGGCTCAGGGGAACGTGCACGATCCGCTCGCGGTTGCCTGGGGCGCGCGACTGAAGCAGGTCACGCCAGTTCTGCATCGTCGCGATGATGCCGAAGATGAACCCAGCTATCTCCTGGATGGGGAACTTGCTGGCGATCGGCTGATACTGGGGCTGCCAGCCGTCGTTGGGCTTTGGCAGGAAGACACCGGGGTTCTTCCTTGCGGCGCTCGCATCGGGATAGACGAGATCGATGGCGAATGTCGGCCAGCGCGGCAGCGGCGCGTCGAACAGATGGATCGGGAAATTGCTGCATATGCCGCCGTCGGAAAACCAGCAGCGCCGGAAGGCCGAGGCGCCGGACGCCTGTTCGGCGCCGCCGGCGGCAAGCGCGTCGGCGCTCTCCAGCGGCGTCTTCGGCCTGCTGCGCCTTGGCGCCGGCAGTTCCATGCCATCGGCGGCCGCGCCGTGATGGACGATCTCGTGCAGCGGGACCGCGCTGATCAGCAACGGAAAGCTCAGGCTCATGCGCGTGGCCACCAGAACCGGGAGTTGCCCATAGGCCGGAAGCCGGTGATAGGCCTCGCCCCTGAAGGAGCGCGGCTCGCCGGAATGCCGGATCATCCAGTCGACGACATCAGCGGGAAAAAGGACGTCGAACTCCCGCTTCGTGAACCAGAAATGGGTGTCCTGGTCGAAGGGCAGGCTTCTCGGCTCGCTGTGCGAGACGTCAGTGGTGATCATCGTCAGCGAAACGGCATGGTCCGAGTGAGGTTCGTGGGGATAGCGCGGCGCGCCCCAGAGATGCTCGAACAGGAGCGGTTCGTCTCCGGCCTGGCCGGAGAGGTTCTGCAGGGTTTGATGCAGCCAGTCGGTAAGCGTCGGCGTGGCGCCCCCCGAGGCCGCCGGTCCCATGCCTGAACAGAGGCCGAGAAGATTGCGGCGCACGACCCGCGCGACCCGCAGGGCGGCAAATATCGCGCCGACGGCATAGGCGCCGAGGAATGACGGAATGGCGTGAAGGGCAATCGCCCAAAACCCCGAGAAATATCCCGCGGCCCACCATCCAAGGCATAGAAGCGCGAATAGCCCGAAGGTTTCGAGCGGCGCGATCGCAATGACCGCGAGGACGGCCTGAAGACATTTGCGGAGGAGGCCGGCATTCCCGGCGAGCAGGACAATCAGCCTATAGGCATTTGCCGCTCCCGAGGCCGGCTGGAAGAGGCTGAAGATGAAACCCTCGCGAGCGAGCGTCCGGGACACGCCGGCCAGCCCGTCGAAGCCGACCAGGGCCGGCTTCGGCGTGATGGCGTGTCCAACGACCTTGCGCCGTTCGCCGGCCGCGGCCGCGGCGCAGGCGGCCGCGGCGATCGCGCCGGCCGACGTGCCGCCGATGCTCTTGAAGCGATATTGCTTAGACAGCTCCAGCGCCGCAAAGGGGTAGACGATGCCGCTGGTGATCCCGCCCTTCATGACGAGATCGCAGTATTTGAACGCACTCCCCGCCACGGACCCCTCCTCCAGCCGGCGAAAGCCTTCCGCTGGGAAGCATAGATGCCGCATCTACTTCCCGCCGAGGGCCGTTGTTTGCCGAGGATGAGCCTGTCCTTGCGAAAAGTCGAGGCCGCTACTTGCTTTCCTTTGCGAAGTGCCCCTGCAGCCAGCCGAGCACGCGCGCCCAGCCATCGGCATGCTCGGCCGCGGCGTCGGGAAAGCCGGCGAAGCCGCCGTGGCAGACGATGAGGCGCGTGCCGCCCGCGATCGGCTCCAGCAGATAGGCGAGCGTCGTTTCGTGACGGCCCAGCGCCGGATGGTCCCAGTCATAGCGCCTCGTCTGCACGATCCGGCGCGGCATCTCGATTTCCAGAAAGTTCCCACTGGCCGGCAGGTGCCTGCCGTCAGCCGTCCGCACCGTGACGCTCCAGCTTCCGCCGACGCGAGGATCGGCGGACCAACCGGTCATGCGGTAGGTTTCGGACGAGCCCCACCACCGCTCGACCTCTTCGGTGATCAGCGCGGCGATAACCTTCCCGGGGGAGGCGGGAAGGTCGGCCGAGGCCATGACCGTGTCTGCGTTCGCCATGGCTTGCGGTGAGGACCATTGAAGCATCAATACAGCTCCGCCATGGGTTGTATCGTATCCGAAACGATGCTCAGCCCTTCGACGGCGGGCGCTCGAAGCCCTTGCCCGTCTCGAGCAGGCTCTTCAGGCTCGCCAGCACCAGCGGCCAGCCCTTGGCGACGTTCGCGATCAGCCTGTGCGGACCGTCGGCCTCGTGGGTGACGGCAAGCTTCATCAATTCGCCGTCCTGCTCGATGGTGAAGGTGCAGCGCGTGTAGCCGTCCTCCTTCACCTCGGGCAGCCATTCATTGCGCCATTTGATGACGAGACGCCTCGGCGGGTCGACCTCCAGGATCTCGCCGCTATCGGCGACGCGGCCGTCGGGGAAGATCAGCTTCCAGCTTGAGCCTACTTTCCAGTCGCTCTCCTGGTAGGAGCAGAGGAAGAACTGGCGGTTGAATTCCGGATCGGTCAGCGCCGTCCAGAGCTTTTCGGGCGTGGTGCGGATGTAGGTGACATAGACAAAGGTGTTGTCGCTCATGGCTCTTCCCTTTCCAATCGCTTCTTCAGGTCGCTCAATGCATCCAGCCGATGGCGCTCGAACTTGCCGATCCAGCGCTCGGCGATCTCGTTGATCGGAACCGGGTTGAGGTAGTGCTCCTTCTCGCGGCCCCTGCGCATGGTGGTGACGAGGTTCGCCTCCTCGAGGATCGCCAGATGCTTGGTCACCGCCTGACGCGTCATGTCCATGTGCTCGCACAGCGCATTCAGCGTCTGCCCGTTCCTGGCATGAAGGCTGTCCAGCAATTGCCGGCGGGTCGGGTCGGCCAAGGCGCGAAAGACGGCATCCATGCTCATCACTGTAATATGCAACCATTTGGTTGCATGTCAAGCAGAGAAATTGAGAACGACGCTTTTGGCTAGATTCGACCGTCGCCTGGGAATTGCTAGCGTTGACGCCCGAACCAGAAGGCCGGCACGGCCTTCATGCCGATGCGTTCGTAGAAACCGACGGCATCGGGCATCGAGATCAGGCTGATGGCGACAGATGGCCCGAGATGACGCCGCGCTTCGTCCATCAAGCCCTTGCCGACGCCAAGCCCCTGCGCCGCACTGGAGACGGCGAGATCGGAGATGTAGCAGACCCAGGAAAAGTCGGTCATGCCGCGCGCCACGCCAACCAGTCGGCGATCCGGCCGGTCGAACCGCGCCGTCAGCAGCAGATTGGCGTTATCCAGCATTGTCTTCAGGCGGGCCTCGTCGTCGACGGGCCGCACCTTTCCCAGTCCGGAGTCCACCAGCACGCGCCGGAACTCGGCGACGTCGAGCGTGGGTTCGCTGGCGTAGAGGATGTTGGCGGGACCGGTCATGCGCGCCAAGCTGCCCCAGCCGTCGTCGATTTGAAAGTGGCCGGTAGCGCTCTTGTGTCCGATGGCCCAATCCCCGCCGCCAACACTCGCCTTTCATTTGCCCGGCTCTTTGTGTAAACCGAGCGCCAGCAAATCCCCGCAGCCAGATCAAGACGGGCAAGGACCATGGACAAATTCACCAAGCTCACCGGCGTCGCAGCACCGATGCCGATCGTCAACATCGACACCGACATGATCATCCCGAAGGATTACCTGAAGACGATCAAGCGCACCGGGCTTGGCAGCGGCCTTTTCGCCGAGATGCGCTACAATGAGGACGGTTCGGAAAACCCGGATTTCGTGCTCAACAAGCCGGCCTACCGCCACGCGCAGATCCTGGTCGCCGGCGACAATTTCGGCTGCGGCTCGAGCCGCGAGCATGCGCCCTGGGCGCTGCTCGACTTCGGCGTCCGCTGCGTGATCTCGACCTCGTTCGCCGACATTTTCTACAACAACTGCTTCAAGAACGGCATCCTGCCGATCACCGTCAGCCCGGAAGACCTGGACAAGCTGATGGACGACGCCTCGCGCGGTTCGAACGCGACGATCTCGGTCGATCTCGAGGCCAAGGAAATCCGCGGGCCTGACGGCGGCGTGGTCAAGTTCGACCTCGACGACTTCAAGCGCCACTGCCTGCTCAACGGCCTCGACGACATCGGCCTCACCATGGAGAAGTCCGGCGCCATCGCGTCCTTCGAGGAGAAGAACGCCGAGCTGCGCCCCTGGGCGGCCTGAGCCAGGACAATCCCGGCCATCAAGGCCGGTTCGTGGCTGCTGAATGGAGGGACAGTCATGACGCGCTTGCTTCTGGCCGGTACTTGCGTTTCGGCGGCAATCCTTCTGGTCATGGCCGGCGCCAATGCGCAGACCACCGCGCCGGCCACGCAGCCGGCGCCCGCGGCGTCCGATCAACCCGCTAACGATCAAGGTTCGGGCAGCGACCAGGGCGCCTCGGACGACGAAAAACAAGGCCCGATCGCTTTCGAGGGCGGCCAGCTCACCATCACGCAGCCGGAGCAGGATGGCGAGAAGGTGCTGGCCTACGACGGCAAGCAGCTCGCCAGCAATTACGAGGTCTACTTCGAGAAGGTCGTCGTGGTCGGCGGCGTCAAGGTGGCGCTGTTCGATGTCGGCAATGGCGGCAACCAGTGCGGCCCGGCCAGCCTGATCGTCTGGAAGCCGGAAGGCGGCGGCATACAGACCACGAGCGTCGAGCAGGACGAGTGCGGCGCGCCGCCCACCGCGGTTTCCGACAGCGCCATCTATTACGTCCCCTACCTCCTGCCCGGCGATTCCAAGCCCGCCTTGCAATGGTCGCCGACGACGGGGTTGATGACCTCGGGCGAACTCACCTACACGCCCGAGCCCGGCACCGACTGGAAGGATGTCGACCCGTCGAAATATGAGAACATCATCGACGCCTTCCACAACGAGGCCGTCTACAAGGCCGGGCAGGCGCTGCTCGGCAAGGACATGCCCGACATGGCCACCAGCCTGCTGGTCGGCGGCGGCACGGAAAAGACGGCGTCCGGAGCTTTCTACGCCACCGGTTGCGTGCCGCATGACTGCGGCGGCAATGACGGCTTCATGGCGGTCGATCCCGCCCAGCGCAAGGTCTATTTCGCCCGCCGCGGCGACAATGGCGACCCGCAAGCCTGGCCGCCGTTGAAGGACTGGCCGGCGGATGTCAAGAAAGCGTATGACGACGCGCAAGGGTCGGGGAATTAGGGTCGCGGCTTCGTCATCCACGGGCGGAGCGACGCGCAGCGGAGCGTAGACCCGAGGATCCATGCCGTTACCATGGCCGCCGGGTGCTGCGGCGCAGAATTCTGCGCCCGCCGCAACGCCTCCACGTCATGGCATGGATTCCAGGGTCTGCGCGCGTCGCTTCGCTCCTTGCTGCGCCCTGGAATGACGAAGCGCGAGGGGACCGGCGTGACAACACTCCACCCAGCTTGGCCCACGACGGGTGCGGCTTCTGCCTGCTAGATGCAGGCCGACAAACCCCACGAGGCACCCAATGCGCAAGCTCATCTCCACCGGTTCGCCCTTCGAGAAGACCGCCGGCTATTCGCGCGCGGTGGTGCAGGGAGACTGGTGTTTCGTATCCGGAACGACCGGCTACGACTATGCCACCATGACGATGCCGGAGACGGTCGAGGCGCAGACGCGCAATTGCCTGGCCACCATCGCCAAGGCCCTTGCCGACGGCGGTTTCGAGATGGCCGATGTGGTGCGCGCGCATTACTACATCACCGACCAGTCCTATGTTGACGTGGTGTTCCCGATCCTCGGCGAGGTCTTCGGCGATATCCGCCCGGCGGCGACGATGATCGTCTGCCAGCTCAACAAGCCCGAGATGAAGATCGAGATCGAGGTCACCGCGCTCAGGCGCTCGGCCTAGAATGCGTAACAAGGACTTGCCATGGTCGTCCGGCGCATCATCGCCAATATCGAGGCCCGCGACATCGCCGCTGCGAAGCGCTTCTACCATGACGTGCTCGGCCTCGATCTCCTGATGGACCATGGCTGGATCGCCACCTACGGCTCAGACCAGGAGATGGTGGTGCAGGTGAGCTTCGCCGCCGAAGGCGGCTCGGGCACAAAAGTGCCGGACCTGTCGATCGAGGTCGACGATGTGGACGCTGCGCTCGATGCCATGAAGGCCGCCGGCTTTGCCATCGAATATGGTCCGGCCGACGAGCCCTGGGGTGTGCGGCGCTTCTATGTGCGCGACCCGTTCGGCCGGCTGGTCAATATTCTTTCGCATCGTTGATCACCGGCGCCACCCTTTTGCTTTCCCCGCCGGGAGCAAAGGCTTGCGCGGCAAGCGCTTGCCGTTTAGCAAGGCCCCCGGCTCAATTCTCTCCCGGGACGGTTCTCCATGGCTTCGAAAAATCTCTTCCTCCTCGCCGGCGACGGCATCGGCCCCGAGGCGATGGCCGAGGTGAAGAAGCTGATCGCGGCCATGAACGCGAAACTCGGCAGCAACTTCACGACCGATGAAGGGCTGGTCGGCGGTTGCGCCTACGACGCGCATGGCGCGGCGATCTCGGACGCCGACATGGAAAAGGCGGTGGCGGCCGACGCGGTGCTGTTCGGGGCGGTCGGCGGACCGAAATGGGATGCCGTGCCCTACGAGGTTCGCCCAGAGGCGGGTCTGCTGCGCCTGCGCAAGGACATGGAGCTGTTCGCCAACCTGCGGCCGGCGATCTGCTATCCGG
>NZ_JANINM010000536.1 GCF_024509055.1 Mesorhizobium sp.
CGCTGGATCAATGGCGCCAACGTGCCTGTCGACGGCGGCCTCGAAGCATCTATAAACGCCGAAGTGCTCGGCTTCTGAACTCAATCTGCGACGCTCCATCGGGAGCGAGGGAGAGACCAATGGACATCGGACTTCTGATCGACGGCGACGAACGTGCTGCCACCGGTTCCGCGTCTTTTGACCGGATCGACCCGTTCACCGGCAAACTGGCGACGCGCGCCGCGGCGGCCAGCATCGCCGATGCAAGCGCCGCCGCTGACGCCGCGGCTGCCGCTTTCCCCGCCTGGTCGAAGACCGGCCCCGGCGAGCGCCGCGCGCTGCTGTCCAAGGCAGCCGACGTGATGGCCTCCAAGGCCGGCGACTTCACCAGGTTGATGATGGAAGAGACCGGCGCCACCGGCCCCTGGGCCGGCTTCAACGTCATGCTGGCGGCCAACATGCTGCGTGAAGCGGCGGCGATGACCACCCACATCTCCGGCGAGGTCATCCCTTCCGACAAGCCGGGCACACTCGCCATGGCGATCCGCCAGCCGGCCGGCGTCTGCCTCGGCATCGCGCCGTGGAATGCGCCGGTTATCCTCGGCACACGCGCGCTGGCCATGCCGCTCGCCTGCGGCAACACGGTGGTGCTCAAGGCCTCCGAAATGTGCCCCGGAACGCATCGCCTGATCGGCCAGGTTCTGGTCGAGGCGGGCCTGCCCAAGGGCGTCGTCAATGTCGTCACCAACGATCCCAAGGACGCGGGGGCAATCGTCGAAGCGCTGATCGCGCATCCGGCGGTGAAGCGCGTCAATTTCACCGGCTCGACCAAGGTGGGTCGCATCATCGCCGAGCTCTCTGGACGGCACCTCAAGCCGGCCCTGCTCGAGCTCGGCGGCAAGGCGCCGCTCGTCGTGCTTGACGATGCCGATATCGACGCCGCGGTGAATGCCGCCATCTTCGGCGCCTTCATGCATCAGGGCCAGATCTGCATGTCGACCGAGCGCCTGATCGTCGATGAAAAGATCGCCGACGAGTTCGTCGCGAAGCTCTCGGCGCGCGCTTCTCAACTTCCGGCCGGCGACCCGCGCGGCCATGTCGTGCTCGGCTCGCTGATCAGCAGCCAGGCCGCCGACAAGATGGAGGAGTTGATCTCCGATGCGACCGCGAAGGGCGCGAAGCTGGCGGCTGGCGGCAAGCGGACGGGCACTGTGGTGCAAGCAACATTGCTCGATCACGTCACGCCGGCAATGCGCGTCTATGCGGAAGAATCCTTCGGGCCGGTCAAACCGGTGATCCGCGTCAAGGGCGAGGACGAGGCGGTGCGCGTCGCCAACGACACCGAATACGGCCTGTCCTCCGCCGTGTTCAGCCGCGACATCCGGCGTGCAATGGCGGTCGCCGCGCGCATCCAGTCCGGCATCTGCCACATCAACGGCCCGACCGTCGGCGACGAGGCGCAGATGCCGTTCGGCGGCGTCAAAGGCTCCGGCTATGGCCGCTTCGGCGGCAAGGCCGCGATCGCCGAATTCACCGACCTGCGCTGGCTGACGATCGAGGATCCGGGCCAGCACTACCCGTTCTGAGCGGTCTGCCGCGCTAGGCGGTCGTCAGCGCGCGGAACAGCTTGTCGAGCAGCGTCACCAGCTGCTGCTGCTCGTCACGCGACAGGTCGACGAACATTTCCTTGTTGAGGTTCCAGGCGAACTCCATGACCTCGGCGTAGAGCCTGTCGCCTTCCACCGTCAGCGCCAGATCGTTCACGCGACGATCCTCGCTGCTCACCGACTTCTCCAGCAACCCTCGCTCGATCAACCCGCTGACATAGCGGCTGAGCTGCCCCTCGTCCTGCTGCGTGGCGCGGGCCACGGCGCGCACCGATGGCCGGCCGAGATATTTCACCACGGCCAGCGTCCGCCACTCGCCGAGCGTGATCCCGTAGGTGCTTACCAGCACGTTCTGCGCCTGCCGGTCATTCACCCGCGTCAGCAGGGCCAGGCGGTAGGAGAACATGTCTCTGATATCGTTCGGCCTCTCCCACGGCGGCGGGGTCGGATTGAGGTCGTCATTGTAGGGCGTAGGTTTATTGATTGACATTGTCAGGCAATTCCATGATAGTGTCAGACAATTGGGTGCCACGAAACGAGCACCACGGCAAGCGCCCACATGGAGGAGAACAAATGTCGAAAGCCTTGAAATATCGGTTCGGTCGCGGTCTCGCCGCGGCCTTGGTCACGGGATTGGCCGCGTTCGCCTGCGCCACCGGCGCGATGGCTGACAACGCGAAACTGCGCTTTGCCTATCTGCTCGCCGACTCCGACCTGCCGATCTTCGTCGCCCAGAAGAAGGGCGCTTTCCAGGCCGCCGGCCTCGACGTCGAGCTCACCGAAGTGCAAGGCGGTCCGGCGGTCGTCGCCGCGATCGCTTCGGGTTCGGCCGATGTCGGCTACGCAGCGCCCGTGCCGCCGATCAATGCCCGCCTCAACGGCGTGATGGTCAAGATGGTCATGGCGCTGGGCCATGAGGTCGACCCCGACAAGAAGTTCCTCTGGCTGGTGGCCTCGAAGGCGTCGGGCGCCAAGGACCTTGCGGGTCTCAAAGGCAAGAAGATCGCCTTCAACGCCAACGGCTCGCTGTGCGAGCTGGCGTGGCGCGACCATCTCGCCAAGGCCGGCATGAGCATGGACGATGTCCAGGTCGTCATCCTCCCCTTCCCGCAGCAGGAGGCCGCGCTTGAGCAAGGCGCCATCGACGCCACCTGCACCGTCAATCCTTTCTATGCCTCGATGTCGAAGAATGCGGCCGTCGGCGCTGTGGTCGTGGCGGCAGGTGTGCTCGCCGATGAGAGCAAGCCCATCTTGAACGACGTGATATTCGCCAGCGACGATTACGTCGCCGCCAACGCTCAGAACCTGCAGACCTTCGCCAAGGTCATCTTCGCTTCCCGCAAGGAACTGCTCGCCAACCGCGCGGAGCTCGAGGCCGCCGCCGTCGAGTTCCTCGGACTGACGCCGGAAGCCGCCAAGGAGTTCAACCTTCCGATCGTGAGGCCCGAGGTGAACATCGGCGAAGCGGACGTCCAGCCCCTGCTCGACGCCATGAAGCGCGCCGGCATGCTGACGCAGGACATAACCGCCGCCGATATGGTCGCCAACATGGCGCCGTGACATCATCGGCGGGGCTTCATCAGCCTGTCGGGAGGAAGCGATGGACATCGTGTTGAGGGTCGACGGGCTGACCAAGTCCTACGGTCGCGGCGCCGACGCCGTGAAGGTCCTGGGTGGCATCTCCTTCGAGGTCGGCCAAGGCGAGTTCGTCTCGGTGGTCGGCCCGTCAGGCTGCGGCAAGACCACGCTTCTGTTTGCCATCGCCGGCCTGCATTCACTGACCTCCGGATCGGTGCGCCTGAAGGGACAACTCGTTACCGCTCCGCCGAAGGGCGTGGCGGTCGTCTTCCAGGATTATTCGCGCTCGCTGTTTCCCTGGAAGAACAACCGCGACAACGTCGCTTTCGGCATGGCCCGTATCGGCGGCCGCTCGACGAGCGAGAAGCGCGCCAGAGCCGAGGCGATGCTCGAGGCCGTTGGCCTCGGCGGCTTCGGCGACAAATATCCCTGGCAGCTCTCGGGCGGCATGCAGCAGCGCGTCGCCATTGCGCGGGCTCTCGCGTCGGAAAGCGAGTTGCTGCTGCTCGACGAGCCTCTGGCCGCGGTCGATGCGCAGACACGCTCCGACATGCAGGACCTCCTGCTCGACATCGCGATCCGCTTCCGCCAGACCTGCCTGCTCGTCACCCACGATGTCGACGAGGCCGTCTACATGGCCGACCGCGTCGTCGTGCTGACGAGGCGGCCGACGACGGTCGACCATGAGATCAAGATCGGCCTCGGCAAGAAGCGCGACCAGATCGCGACGCGTGAGAACCCTGTCTTCCTCAAGGCCCGCCACGACGTGATGACCAGCATCCGCAATTTCCGCGCGGCCGCGCCGGTGGACGCCCTGGCATGAGCGCTGGGTCGTTGACCTCTTTCTCGGCGTTGCATCGGCTGAACGCGGTCGTGTCCTTTCTGGTGATCGCAGCCGTCTGGCAACTCGTAGCGATCACGGGCTTGGTTCCCGCCAAGTACTTCCCGGACATTCCCGCGATCGCTTCCGCCTTCTGGTCGATGCTTGCCTCGGGCGAATTGCCTGGCGCGGAGTTGCGGACGCTGACACGTGCGCTGACTGGGTTGGCCGGTGCCTCGATCCTCGGAATCGGACTTGCAGTCCTGAGCGACCTGTCGCCGGTCTTCCGCCGCGGCTTCGCGCCCGTCGCCACGCTTGTCCAGCCGATCCCGCCGGCCGCCCTGGTGCCGATGGCCGTATTCATGCTCGGCCTCGGCCCCCGCCTCTATGCCTTCATCATCATCCTGGTCACGGTCTGGCCGCCCTATATCAACGGCGTCGCCGCGCTTGCCGGCGTGCCGGGCGAACAGATCCGCAGCGGCCAGATGATGGCGCTTGGACGATGGCAGATGCTTTGGCAGATCAAGCTGCCCGCGGCCTTGCCGGAGATCTTTGCCGGCATTCGCTACGCCTCGACCATCAGCCTGATTGCCGTCGTCGTCGCTGAAATGCTCGCCGGCCATGACGGACTCGGCTTCCTCCTGATCCGCAAGGCTTTCGCCATCCGCATTCCCGAAGTCTACGCGTTGATGTTCGTCTGCGCGCTGAACGGCATCCTGATGAACGGGATTATCGGCCTATTGCGCTGGCAGCTTACCGGCTGGCACATGCGCATGACGGAGCAGCCCGCATGAGGGCCGTGCTCGGCAAGGACCTGGCTTCAGGGCTGATCGTCCCGGTTGCGATCCTTCTCGCCTGGCAGGCGCTTGCCTGGCGCGCCGGAACGCCGCTCTTTCCAGGCCCGTGGCAGGTGTCGCTTTCCATCTGGAAGCTCTGGCCGGCGATCACCGGCCAGATCGGCTACACGTTGATGCGGGCATTCGCGGGCTTCGTGGTGGCGGCCGTTTTGATGATCCCGCTCGGCATCCTGCTCGGTCGGCTGAAGACCGTGGGCCGGATCGTCGAGCCGATGATGGACATGCTCGCCACCTTGCCGCCGCCCGCGGTGGTGCCGATCGTCATGCTCTTTGCCGGCACCGGCGACATCGCCAAGATCGTCATCATCGCTTACGCCGCGGCCGTACCGCTGATCATGAACACCTACGAGGCCTCGAAGAGCCTGCATCTGATGGCGAACCAGGTGGCGCGGTCGCTGCGCCTCACTCGCCTCGAAACCATGCTGCACATCGACCTGCCGGCCTCGCTGCCGATGATCGCCACCGGGCTGAGGCTGGCGATAGCCTCGGCGCTGCTGGTCAGCGTCACCTCCGAAATGCTGCTCGCCACCAACGGCATCGGCGTCTTCATCCAGCGCCAGCAGGAAAACTTCCAGATCGCCGGCGGCCTCGCCGCCATCGCCTTCATCTCGGTCATCGGGCTGATCATCAACAACCTCGTCTTCCAGTTGGAAAGGCGCTGGTTGTTCTGGCATTACCGCTCCTCCGAAAGCCACTCCGACGGATAGCAATGACTTCAAAGCGCAACGTCCTTTTCATCATGTGCGACCAGCTGCGGTTCGACTATCTGAGCTGCGCCGGCCACAAGAGCCTTGAGACGCCGAACATCGACCGGCTCGCCAGCCGCGGCGTGCGCTTCACCAACGCCTACGTGCAGTCGACGGTGTGCGGCCCCTCGCGCATGAGCGCCTATACCGGCCGCTACGTCCGCTCGCATGGATCGACGCATAACGGCGTGCCGCTGAGGGTCGGCGAGCCCACGCTGGGCGACCATTTGCGCGAAGTCGGCGTGCGCTCGGCGCTGATCGGCAAGACGCACATGACCGCCGATGAGGAAGGCTTGGAGCGTCTCGGCATCGCCAGGGATTCGATCATCGGCGTGCGCGTTGCCGAATGCGGTTTCGAGCCCTTCGAGCGCGACGACGGCCTGCACCCCTCGACCAGCTACGATCCGGACCCTGCCTATGACAGCTACCTGCGCGAGCAGGGTTTCGACGCCGAGAACCCATGGGAGCATTGGGCGAATTCCGGCGAAGGCGAGAATGGCGAGAACTTCAACGGCTGGCTGCTCGTCCACGCAGACAAGGCGGCACGCATTCCGGAGGAGCATTCCGAGACGCCCTATATGACACGCCGCGCCATGCGCTTCATCGAGGAGGCCGAAGCCAAGGGCGAGGCCTGGTGCGCGCATCTTTCCTACATCAAGCCGCACTGGCCCTACATCGTGCCGGCCCCTTACCACGACATGTATGGCAACGCGGATATCCAGCCGCCGGTCCGCAGCGAGGCCGAGCGCGTCTCTCCCAACCCGATTTTCGAGGCCTTCCAGCAGGAGCGCTATTCGAGGAACTTCTCGCGCGACGATGTCCGCGAGACGGTCATCCCCTGCTATATGGGCCTGATCAGGCAGATCGACGACCAGCTCGGCCATCTGTTCGACTTCATGGAAAAGCGTGGCCTGTTCGAGAACACGTTGATCGTATTCACCTCAGATCACGGCGACTATCTCGGCGACCATTGGCTGGGCGAAAAATACCTGTTCCACGATGTCGCAGTGAAGGTGCCGATGATCGTCTACGATCCACGTCCGGACGCGGATGGCACGCGCGGGACGACTTCGGACGCGCTGGTCGAGATAATCGATCTTGCGCCGACATTCCTCGACTATCTCGGCGGCAAGGCCAAGCCGCACATCCTCGAAGGCCGCTCGCTGCTGCCGCTCACTTCTGGACAACGGCAAAGCCTGCGCAATTATGCGATCAGCGAATACGACTATAGCGGCGACGCCGCGCGGCTGAAGCTCGCCATGCCGGTGTCGGACTGCAAGCTTTACATGATCACCGATGGACGCTTCAAACTCATCCATGGCGAGGGCGTGCCGCCGATGTTTTTCGATCTGGAGAACGATCCCGATGAATTGCGCGATCTCGGCCGCGAACCGTCAGCATCGGCCGACATCGAGCGCATGCGCAAAGTCCTGATGCATTGGATGGCGCTGCCCAACAACCGCATCACCGTGCCCGACGAATGGCTGACCGAGATCGACGACAAGGTCGACCATTTCGATCCGATCGTCGGCTCTGGCGTCTTGATCGGTTACTGGGACGAGGCCGAGCTTGCCGAACAGCAGGAAGCACGCCGCCATTGGCTGGCGCGCCAGGGTGGCAAGTAGGTCCTTCGCTATCCCAAAGTGATCCCCGCCTTCTTCGCTTCCTCGCGCAGGAACGGCAGGCCGACCTCGATGACGTCACGCGGGTCTTGCGCCACCGGGCGCCAGACCGCGAGCCCGCCCGCGATGTCGACGTCGACATGGTTCATGCTTTCGAGCGTGATTGGGCCCTGATAGCCGATGTCGGCGATCGCTTTCATGCAGGCCGCCCAGTTGAGCATGCCACGCCCCGGGACGCCGCGATTGGCCTCCGACACATGCACATAGCCGAGGAAAGGCGCCGCCGCCTCGAAGCCCGAGGCAAAGCTCTCTTCCTCGATATGCATATGATAGGTATCGAGATGGATGAAGATGTTGTCGGCGCCGATGCGCTCGATGATCCGCGCTGCGTCGATGCCGCGGTTGATGAGATGCGTCTCGTAGCGATTGCAGGGCTCGATGCCGAGTTTTAACCCGCGCGACTTCGCCGACTTCGCGGCACGTTCGAGGAAGCGGCACATGCCGTCGATCTCCTTGCGTGTGGGCGCGCGCCCAGTGGTCTTGCCGATCGTGCCATAGGTGACGCCGCCGAGCGCCTCGGCGCCCACCTCGTTGCAGACCTTGAAGGCCGGCTGCAGGAAGTCGAGCGCCTCTTCCGGCCGCTCGACCACGTCGAGCGCGCGCGGCAGGCCGAGCGACGGGATGAGCTCAACGCCATAGTGGCTGGCGAAGCCGCGCGTGCGCTTGGTGTCGATCTCCTCAGGCCTGAGCAGCGGGATTTCCATCAGGCCGATTCCGAGTTCCTTCAGCCGATCCATCTGCGGCTCGATGCGGGCGATATCCCAGACCGGGGCGATGGCGAAAGTGTGCAGTCCGAAGGTATTCATGTCAGCCTCGTTGTTCGTGCGCCGCCGCGGCGGCCGTGTCGCCGCCGCCGACGATGCGGCTGACGACTTCATTCATGTTGGTTTTTGCCGTGACGAGATCGGCGTCCGCCCTGCCGTGGCGCAGCACCACGATGCGGTCAGTGACCGAGAGCACGTCGTTCAGCCGATGCGAGATCAGGATGACGGCGATGCCTTCCGACCTCAACCGCCGGATCAGATCGAGCACGCTCTGCACCTCTCGCACCGCAAGGGCCGCCGTCGGCTCGTCCATGATGACAAGCTTCGGGTTGAAGGTGAGCGCACGCGCTATCGCCACCGTCTGCTGCTGGCCGCCGGAAAACGAGCCGACGGAGCGGTTGATCGACGGCAGATGCGCACCGAGCCGTTCGATCATCCTGGAGGCCTGGCGATCCATCTCGGCCTTGTCGACGAAGCCGGGGAAAAGACCGAACAGCCTTTTCGTCGGTTCGCGTCCGAGGAAGATGTTGGAGGCGACATCCTGCTGCTTGGCCAGGGACAGGTCCTGATAGATCATCTCGATGCCGAGACGGCGCCGCTGGCCGGGATCGAGCGCGAGGATGTCCCTGCCGTCGAACTCGATCGAGCCCGTGTCGGCGCGGTAGATGCCGGTGATGGTCTTCATCAGCGTCGACTTGCCGGCGCCGTTGTCGCCGACCAGTCCGACCACCTCGCCGGCCGCGATCGACAGGTCGACGCCATGCAGAACATCGACCGCGCCGAAGCTCTTGCGGATGCCACGAAGCGAAAGCAGGGTCATACGCGCGACTCCTTTCGCACCTGGTACTGGTCGATGAAGACGGCGAGGATCAGCACCGCCCCGATTGCCATCTGCTGGTAATAGGACTGCACCGCAAGCAGCGTCAGGCCGTTCTGCAGCACGCCCATGATCAGCGCGCCGATCATCGTGCCGAGGATCGAGGCGCGGCCGCCGAAGAGGTTGGTGCCGCCGATGATTGCGGCGGTGATCGCGGTAAGCTCGTAATTGATGCCGGCGGTCGGATCGCCGGCATTGACGCGGGCGGTGAAGAGCAGGCCCGCGAGCCCGGCCAGCGCGCCGGAGAGCGTGTAGATGATACGGCGGTGATGCTCTACGCGGATGCCGGCGGCGCGCGCAGCACCCTCGCTGTCGCCCAGCGCCAGCGTGTGGCGGCCGAAGCGCGTGTAGGCGAGCACCGCATGCGCGACGATCGCGGTCAGCACGAGGATGATCACCGGCATCGGGATGCCGAGCGGCCTCCCCTGCCCGATATAGACGATCTCGGGCGACAGCCCGTAGATCGCCCTGCCCTGCGAGATGACGAGCGCCAGCCCGCGCGCCAGGCCCAGCATGCCAAGCGTGACGATGAACGCCGGCACAAAGGCCCGGGTGACCAGTTGCCCATTGATGTAGCCTGCAATCGCGCCCGCAAGAATGCAGGCGATCACCGCGAGCACCGACGGCCAGCCGAGATTGACGGCCACGAAGGCGCCGGCCACGCCGGCCAGGCCCATGACCGAACCGAGCGACAGATCGAGCCCGCCCGAGCCGATCACGAAAGTCGCGGCGATCGCCAGCACGCCGATCGTCGAGGTCGCGAGCAGGATGTTGAGGAAATTGCTGAGCGACAGGAAGTAAGGCGACAGCAGCGCCATCGCCGCGCTCAACGCCAGAAGCACCACCAGCGACTCCAGCCTGATGTGGAGCCTTTCAACGGATGCGCGCTGCACCCGAGCCCAGAAGCCGGGCTGCGTCGTTTGGGAAGCCATCTTGCCTCGCTGTTGCAAAAAGTCGGCTGGCGCAGGCTAGACCCGCGCCAGCCAGTCCGGGAGGACTATTTCACATATTGCAGCATCGGCTCCTTGCCGGCGTCGATCACGTCCTTGGTCAGCACCAGCGTGGGCACGGCGATGCTCTCCTCGACCTTGTCGCCGGCCAGCGCCTTCTTGACGTTCTCGACCGCCTGCTTGCCGACGAGATAGGGCAGCTGCGCCACCGAGGCATTGAGGCGGCCTTCCTTGATCGACTTCACAGCGTCCGAATTGCCGTCGACGCCGATGATCGTCACTTGCGGACCCTTGCCGGCCGCGTAGACCGACTCCACCGCGCCGAGCGCCATGCCGTCATTGGCGCAGAAGATGGCGACGAGGTCCGGATGCGCGGTCAGCGTGTCGGTGGCGATCGAGGCGGCCTTGCCGCGGTCCCAGTCACCCGGCAGCGAAGCGACGATCTGCAGCCCCGGCGCCAGTTCCTTCAGCTTGTCTGCAAAGCCCTTGGCGCGTTTCTCACCTGTGATGTTGCCGGACAGGCCCTCGATCACCAGCACCGGTCCCTTGGCGTCCTTGCCCAGCTTGGAGACGAGATATTCGGCGCCCTGCGCGCCGGCCGCTATGTTGTCGGAGCCGATATGGAAGGTTACCTTGACGCCTTCCTTGTCCAACACCGCCTGGTCGAGATTGTTGTCGAGATCGACGATCTTTATGCCGGCATCCTGTGCCGATTTCAGGCAAGGCAGAAGGTTGGTCGAGTTGATGGCGGCGGTGATCATCGCCGCCGGCTTGCGCTCCAGCATGGTGTTGCACAGGTTTAGCTGCGGCTCGGCCGCCTGGTCGCTTTCGGCCGCCTGCTGGAAGTATTTCACGCCGGCTTCCTTGGCGCCGTCCGCAACGCCCTCGGCCATCGCGCCCCAGAACGGGTTGGCCAGCGTCTTCATCAGCACGCCGTATTCACCATCCTCAGCCTTCGCCACGCTGATGGCGGAGAACGCAATTGCCATGCCCAAAGCAACGGTAAATCGATTTATCTTCAGAACAGACGATGTCATTCCTTCCTCCGTTGATCGCGCCGGATGCCTAGGCCAGGGCCGGCGCCCTTCTTCCGTTTTCGACAATGGGGGCTATTGTCGGTCTCCTCCCCCGGAATGCGGGCCGCCGCCTGGCGAGCCGACGGACTCCCGCATCAACACCTGGCAGGGTTCGAGCCGCGCCGTGGGTGGCCCCTCGCCGCCTTCGACCCTGCGAAACAAGAGGTTCATCGCCTCGCTGGCGATCTGGCGCACCGGCTGCACCACCGCGGCGATCGCCGGCCATGTCACCTGCATCCATTCGGCATCGTCGAAGCCGACCAGTGAGATGTCGTTCGGACAATGCCAGCCGCGCCGGCGGAACTCCGACAGCGCCACCAGCGTGCCCTTCAATAGCAGCGAGTAAACGGCGGTCGGCCGTTCGCCTCGCCCGAAATAGTCGCGCAGCGACGACCTGAGCGGCTCGACGCTGACTTCCGACGTGATGACGTCGATGCGCAACGACGGGTCGAGCGCCAGCGCCTGGACACGAAAGCCCTCAAGACGGGCGCGCACCGTCGCCGCCTGCTCGGCAAGGCCGATGATCAGGATGTGTTTGTGGCCCTTGCCGACCAGCATGTTCGCCACCTCGGCGCTGGCGGCCGCGCTGTCGGCCGATACCGTGTCGAAGGCGTCGTCGGAGAGCACGCGGTCGATCAGCACCCCAGTCATGCCGTTGGCCTTCATGAAGTCGGCGGCCGGCCCGTGCTCGTTGCGCACCGGCGCAAGCACGACGCCGGCGACCCGCCAGTCATGCATGCGGGCCAGGATTTCCTTCTCGCGCGTTTCGGATTCGCGGCTCGACGCCGCCACCAGCGTGTAACCGCGCTGCTCGGCAAGACCTTCGAGTTCGGTGACCATCTGGCCGAAGAACTCGCTCTCGAACTCGGGCATGATGGCGCCGATGATACGGCGCTTGGCGCGTCGCATGTCGGAGGCGAGCGGATCGACGCGGTAGCCGAGAAGTTCGACGGCGTCGAGGACGCGCTGCGCATTTTCCGGCTTCACGGTGGTGACGCCGGCCAGCACCTTGGAGACGGTGGCCGCGGACACGCCGGCATGGCCCGCCACGTCGTGGATCGACGGACGCCGCTGCTGGGCTTCCTGTTGCGCCATTGACCTCCTCCCGAGGGCAGGCAACCGCGTGCTGCCTCGCTAATGCAATCGATAAATCGATTTTTCGCTGTTGTAAATCGTTTCATCGGGAGTAAGACTGAGATGTGATTGACGCGATCCAATCGCACCGGGAGGAAAAATCATGTCGGACAAGGCCTTGCCGCTGGTGATCAGCGCGCCCGAACCGCGCACGCTCGACCTGATCTTCACGCCACCGCAGTTGGCGCGACTGCGAAGGAACTACCGGATCGTCGAGACAGCACCGGAAGGCGTTGCCACCCTGCCCGCCGAAACGCTGGCCGAGGCACGCTACATCGTTGGCCAGCCGCCCATCGCGCCGGAAACTCTGGAGAAGTTGAAGGCGCTACGCTGCATCTTCAATGTCGAGACCAACCTGATCAACAACATGCCCTACGAGACGCTGTTCGCCCGCGGCATCCATGTCGTCACCACGGGCCTCGTCTTTGCCGAGCCGGTCGCGGAGCTTGGTCTCGCCATGGCGCTGAACCTCGCGCGCGACATCGTCGACGCCGACCTCTCCTTCCGGCAAGGCAAGGAATTATGGGGCGGCGATGGAAATGCGAAAGCCCGGCTGCTCTCCGGCGCCGACGTGGGCATCATCGGCTTCGGCGATCTCGGCCGCGCGCTCAACCGACTGCTGACTGGCTTCCTCACCCGCACCAAGGTCTTCGATCCCTGGCTGCCGCCGTCGATCCTCGTTGACAACGGTGTCGAACCGGCTTCGCTGGACGAGGTGCTGTCGCAAAGCGATTTCGTCTTCGTCGTCGCTTCGGTGACCAGCGAGAACCAAGGTTTCCTCGGAGCGGACTCGTTTGCCAGGATGCGCAAGGGCGCGGCTTTCATCCTGCTCAGCCGCGCCGGCGTTGTCGATTTTGCAGCACTTATGGCTGCCGTGAAGAGCGGCCACATCGTTGCCGCCAGCGACGTTTTTCCCGAGGAGCCGCTGGCGAAGGACCATGCGGTGCGCACCCTCCCCGGCTTCCTCCGCTCGGCCCACCGCGCCGGCGCGCTCGACATCGCCTTCAAGCGCATGGGCGACATGGTGTTGGAGGACATGAACCTGATCGACCGCGGCCTGCCGCCGCTGCGTTCCAAGCGCGCCGAACGCGAGACGGTGTCGCGCATGCGCTCGAAGCCGTCCGACAGGAACTAGGCGCACTTTCGGATATCCGCTCCAGACGTTCTGCTGCCGTCGTTGGTGGCGACAGCGCAGCCTACTCGGCATTTTCTCGACCTCGTCTGCACCCGCTGGCCCGGCGGCCGCGTCTTCACGTCATTGCTAAAAGCCGTTGACAGCTCTCATCTCGATCAATAAGTTCGGTGACAGAACGAATTAATAGAGGTTCGACGTGAGCGACCTGCCGCGCATCTCCCGTCAGTTCTCGCAACGCTCCGTCATGGAGGCGATCGTCCAGGGCGGACCGATCTCGCGGGCCTCGATTTCAAAACTCACCGGCCTTTCCAAGCAGACGATCTCTGAAATCGTTCGCGGCCTTGAGCAGGAAGGCTGGGTGCAGGAAACCGGCCGCACCAGCGGCCATGTCGGGCGCACCGCCGTCACCTATGAGCTGGTCCACGACGCCGCCTACATCATCGCCGTCGACCTTGGCGGCACCAAGGTGCGCGTGGCGCTGACCGACCTCGCCTGCCAGATTTTCGCCGAGGCCGCGACGCCGACGGATGCGCGCGGCGGCCAGTTCGTCGTCGACCAGATCGCGACGCTCGCCTTCCAGGCCGCGGCCCGGCAGCGCGTTCCGCGCAAGAAGATACGCCTCGCCGTCATCGGCGCGCCGGGCGCGCCCGATCCGGCGACCGGCCGCATCCTGCTCGCACCGAACATCGCCGGCTTCGACACCATGAACGTTCTGGAGGCCTTCGAGAAGGCTCTGGGCGTGGCCGTGATGATCGAGAACGACGTCAACCTGGCGGTGCTCGGCGAGAACTGGCTGGGCCAGGGCCAGGGCATCGACAACCTCGCCTATATAGCGCTCGGCACCGGCGTCGGCAGCGGCCTGATGCTGGGCGGGCATCTGGTGCGCGGCGCCACCCATGCCGCCGGCGAGATCGGCTTCATGCCGATCGGCGCCGATCCCTTCGCGGCGGAATCGCTGCGCACCGGCGCCTTCGAGCGGGTGGTGGCGACCCATGCCATGACCGAGCGTTACAAGTCCCTGACCGGCGACCACATCGCCGTGCCGGCGATCTTCGAGAATGCCGGTCGGGGCGACAAGAACGCGCTCGCCGTGCTCGACGAGACCGCGCGCCATCTGGCGCAGGGCATCGCCGCGATCGCCGCCGTCGCCAACCCTGAAAAGGTCATCCTGGGCGGCTCGATCGGCCTGCGGCCGGAAATCCTGTCGCGCGTAAAAACCTTGATACCGCTCTGCTTCCCCTACCCCGTCATGGTCGAGGCGAGCGAGTTGGGCGCGAGGGCTGCGCTCATCGGCGCCGCCGCGATCGGGCTCGGCCAGTTGCACAACACGCTTTTCGGCGTCGATGCGCCCGACGGCCGGATTTCGCTCCCGCCCGCGCAGGCTGCTGCGTTGAAGGAGGCCGTGCTGTGACCGGCGATATCACCGCCCGCCTGCGGGCAGCACTCGATGCCGACCAGGCTCTGGCGCTTTACCGCGGCGCCATCGGCCGCGAGAGCATCACCGGCAATGAGGCGAACTTCGTCGATTTCCTCGAAGGGAAGATGCGGGACCTGCAACTGAGCAGCCTGAGCCGCGCGGATTTTCTCCCCGGCCGCCCCAACATCTGGGGCGAGCGCAAGGGCGCCGGCGACGGCAAGCGCCTGCTCTTCATCGGCCATACCGACACCGTCCACGTGGACGGCTGGCGCGAGCACTGGGCCGGCACCGAGCGCGAGGATCCGTTCGCAGCTCCTATCGTTGACGGCGCGGTCTGGGGCCGCGGCTCCGGCGACCTCAAGGCCGGTATCGCCGCCTCGCTGGCGGCCCTCTCGCTGCTCGACAGGGCCGGCATCCGCCTCAAGGGCGACGTCGCCTTCGCCTTTGTCGGCGACGAGGAAAGCGGCCAACCCGGCACCGGAGTCTCGGCCGGCATCAAGCACTTCGTCGGCCGCATCGAGGCCGGCGAGGTCGCCCGCCCCGACTTCACCGTCTATGTCGAGCCGACGCGGCTTGCCGTCTATGCCGCTCAGATCGGCTTCTTCATCACCGACATAACGATCACCGGCAAATCCGCCTATTTCGGCGTGCCGGAGCTCGGCAAGGACGCACTTCGGGCGAGCCACGCCGCTATGACTGCGTTGTGGAAGCATTCGGACGAGGTGGCGGCGCGCGCCGAGCACAAGCTGGTCGGGCGCGGCTTCCTGCTGATCACCGGCCTTGCCGGTGGTGGTTACATCGCGGTACCCGAGCGCTGCACCCTGTCGCTGATCCGCAAACTGCTGCCTGGGGAATCCCTCGACACGGCCGCCGCCGAGATAGAGGCAGCGGTGCGCGGCGCGATCAGCGACCCGGAAATTAGCGTCGAGTTCGCCTATCCGGCCGGCCGCGACCACCGCCTCGGCGGCACCGCGGCCGAGATCGATGAGGCACGCACCGAAGTTGCGATGCTGTCCAAAGCCATGGCCGGCGCAATGAGCGGGCGCGGCGTGATCGAAGGCGCGCCCTTCTGGTCGGAGCAGCCGTTCTTCGTCAACGAACTCGGCATTCCAGCCGTCTATTGCGCACCGGGCGACATCCGCAACTGCCATACTTTCGAGGAGCATGTCGACGTCGAGGAATACCTCGCCGGCATCGTCGGATTCGCCACCTTCATGGCCAGCTATTGTGGCGTGGCCGACTGAACGACCAACGACGCAGAATGGGAGACTGCAAAATGCTGATGAAGAAAATGCTTGCCGCCGCATTCGCCGGCGGATTGATGCTCGCCGCTGGCATGGCCCACGCGCAGACGGTCGGCCCGCAAGGCGAAACCGCGACCCCGAGTTCGAGCGTGACGCTGAGCGATGCCGACATCGCGGCGCTGAAGGACAAGGGCTACAAGGCGGCGCTGCTCTGGCACACCTCGTCCGACTTCACCAATGCGGTGACGGCGGGCGCTACTGACGAATTCGCGCGCGCCGGCATCACCATCGCGGTCAAGACCGACGCGCAGTTCGACGCCGCCCGCCAGCGCAGCGACATCGAGACGGCGCTTGCCGCCAAGCCCAACGTCATCCTGTCGCTGCCACTCGACCCGGTCACCTCGGCCGAAGCCTTCCGCCAGGCGGTCAAGGACGGCGCCAAGCTAGTGTTCCTGTCGAACCTGCCCAAGGACTACAAGCAAGGCGCAGACTATGCCTCGATCGTCACCGACGATCTCTACCAGATGGGCAAGCAGGCGGCGGACGCCATGGCCAAGGCCATCGGCGGCAAGGGCAAGGTCGGTTACATCTTCCACGACGCCACCTACTACGTGACCAACCAGCGCGACCAGTCCTTCAAGAAGACCATCGAGAAGGACTATCCCGATATCAAGATCGTCGCCGAACAGGGCATTTCCGACCCGGCCCGTGCCGAGGAACTGGCCAACGCCATGCTGCTCCAGCATCCTGACCTCGACGGCATCTACGTGACCTGGGCCGAGCCGGCCGACGGCGTGCTCTCGGCGCTGCGCGGCGCCGGCAACAAGCACACCAAGATCGTCACGCTCGACCTCGCCGAGCCGGTCGCGCTCGACATGGTCAAGGGCGGCAATGTCGCCGCCTTGGTCGCCGACAAGGCCTACGAGCTCGGCCGCGCCATGGCCGCCGCCGGCATGAAGTCATTGCTCGGCCAGCAGACACCGGCCTTCGTCGTCGCGCCGGCACTGACCGTGACCAAGGAGAATGTCTCGCAGGGCTGGAAGGACTCGCTCAACCGCGATGCGCCGCAGTCGGTGCTCGACGCTGCGAAATGATCCAATCCTCCGGCACGGTCCGCCGCGCCGGAGCTTCTTTCGAACCACAACATCAGGGGAACTGACATGCGCAAGACTTTGGGCATCATGACTGCATTGGCGACGCTCGTGAGCGTCCACGCCTTCGCCGCCGAAGGCGTCACCACCGGACCGAACGGCGAAAAGCCGGTGCCTGCCTCCTCGCTGACACTGACAGCGGCGCAGGAGCAGCAGATCAAGGACGGCAAGTTCACCGCCGCGCTGGTCTGGCACGAGATGAGCGAATACACCAACGCCGTCAACGCCGGCGCACGCGACGAGTTCAAGCGCCTCGGCATCGAGGTGGTGGCGCAGACCGATGCCGGCTTCGATGCCGCGCGCCAGAAGGCCGACGTCGAGACAGTGATGGCCAAGAAGCCGTCGATTATCCTGTCGTTGCCAGTCGACCCGGCGACCGCCGCCTCTCTCTACGATCCGGCCCGCAAGGCCGGCGTGAAGCTCGGCTTCGTCGACAACTGCCCGGCCGGCTACAAGCAGGGCACGGACTATGTCACCATCGTTTCCGACGACCTCTTCCAGATGGGGAGCAAGGCCGGCATCGCCATGGCCGAGGCGCTCGGCAAGAAGGGCAAGGTCGGCTACATCTTCCACGATGCGGACTTCTACGTCACCAACCAGCGCGACGGCGCCTTCAAGAAGACCATCGAGCAGGACTACCCGGACATGAAGATCGCGGCCGAGTCGGGCATGGCCGACCCGGCGCGCAGCGAGGACATCGCGCAGGCGATGATCACGCAGCATCCCGACCTCGACGGCATCTACGTCACCTGGGCCGAGCCGGCGCTGAGCGTGCTTTCTGCACTTCGCGCGGCCGGCAACAAGCACACCAAGATCGTCACGCTGGACCTCAACGAACCGGCCGCGCTCGACATGGTCAAAGGTGGTAACATCGCGGCCCTCGTCGCCGACGAAGCCTACAGCATCGGTGTGACGCTTGCCCGCGCCTCCGCAGGCTCGCTGGTCGGCCTGAAGGCCGAGCCCTTCTATGCGGTCGATTCCATCGCCGTCACCAAGGAGACGGTGAAGGACGGCTGGAAGAAGTCGCTCAACAGAGACGTGCCCGCGACCATCGCGGACGCCATGAAGTAAATACCGAAGCAGGCGAAGCGCTCACATCGGAGGATGACCATGTCCAGTGCCAACACCAGTACCGAGGTGGGCAGCTTCGCCAGCCGCTTCAATCTGCAGCAATATGTCGTCTATCTCGGCTTCCTGGCGATCTTCCTGTTCTTCGCCATCATGCTGAAAGACAGCGGCTTCCTCACGGTCCGCAATCTCTCCAACATCGTGCTGCAGACCACGCCGGTCACGATCATGGCGATCGGTCTCGTCTTCGTCATGTCGGCCGGCGAGATCGACCTTTCCATCGGCTCGATCGTCGCGGTGGCCGCGCTTGCCGCCGCTGTCACCATCGCTTCCTACGGCATGGCGGCCGGCATCGTTGTCGGCCTCGGATCGGGCATCCTGATCGGTCTCATCAACGGCGCCCTGGTCGCCTATGTCCGGCTGCCGTCCTTCCTGGTCACATTGGCGACAATGGGCCTGTTCGCCGGCGTCTCACGCTCCATGACCGACCTGCGCTCTATCTCGGTCACCAACGAGGCCTTCACCGGCTTCTTCGGCTCCGGCTCGCTGCTCGGCGTGCCCTCGCTGATCTGGTGGACCCTGATCGCCATCGCCATCGGCCATCTTGTCTATCGCGAGACCCGTTTCGGCGCGCATGTGCTGGCAACCGGCGACAATGCCCGCGCGGCAAGCGTCTCCGGCATCAGCGTGCCGAGGATCAGGCTTGCCGTGCTCACCATCAGCGGCGGGCTCGCCGGGCTCGCCGGGCTGCTCTACGCCGGTCGCCTGCAGGCGGCGAAATACACGCTTGGCGAAACCGACCTGATGACGGTGATCGCCGCCGTCATCGTCGGCGGCACGCTGCTCAACGGTGGCAAGGGCTCGATCGTCGGCGCGCTGGTCGGCTCGCTGATGATGGGCATGCTGAACAACGGGCTTATCCTGATGGGCCTCTCGGTTTCCGACCAGATGATCGTACGCGGCCTGATCATCCTCACCGCCGTTGCCGTGTCGCTACGCGACAAATCCCGCTGAAGGAAATTTCCATGTTTCTCGACGTTCTGCGCCGCCGCAACCCCGCCTTCATCGAAGCGGCGATCAGCCTGCATCAGCAAGGCAAGCTTCCAGCCAATGCCTACGTGCTGGACCTCGACACGGTCGAGCACAATGCGAGGCTTCTCAAGGACGAGGCCAGCCGCCAAGGCTTGAAGATCCTCGCCATGACCAAGCAGGTCGGGCGCTCGAGTTCCTTCTGCAAGGCGGTGATGCGCGGCGGCATCGATCGCGCGGTTGCCGTCGACATGGCTTGCGCGCGCGCCACCCACAAGGCCGGCATGAAGCTCGGCCATCTCGGTCATTTGCAGCAGATCGCGAAGTTCGAGGCGGATGCGGCGGCCAGGACGTTCAAGCCAGACTACTGGACCGTCTTCAACGACACCAAGGCCGAGGAGGCAGGCAATGGCGCCAAGGCGGCCGGCTATACGCAGGACCTCCTCGCCCGCGTCGCGGCGGAAGGCGATATCTTCTACCGAGGCCATGAAGGCGGCTTCGACGCCGGCGAGATCGTTGCGGTCGCCGACCGGCTCGATGCCGTCCCGGGCGGCCGCTTCGCGGGCATCACCACCTTCCCTGCCCTGCTCTTCGACCATGCTTCGCGAAAAGTCCGGCCGACGCCCAATCTGGCCACCTTGACCAAGGCCGCCGAGGCGCTCGCCAAGGCAGGCCGCACGGGGATCGAGATCAATGCGCCGGGCACCACGTCGAGCGTCATGCTCGCAGCCTTGGCGGAGGCCGGTGCAACGCAGTGCGAACCGGGCAACGGCCTGCACGGCACCACGGCGCTGCATGTCATGGAAGACCTGCCGGAACAGCCCGCCGTGCTCTACCTCACGGAGGTCTCGCATCTTTCGGGTGGCAAAGCCTATTGCCTCGGCGGTGGCTTCTACATCGACCCCATCTTCCCGGACTATGACGTCAAGGCGATCGTCTCGGCCGACCCGACCACGGCCGCCGCGGCGCTGAGAAGCGTCGAGGTGCCGCCGCCTTCGGCGATCGACTACTACGCCATGATCGATGCGTCCGGCGCCGGCGCGCCGAAGCCCGGCGACAGCGCGGTCTTCGGCTTCCGCGGCCAGGCCTTCGTCACCCGCGCCTATGTCGTCGGGGTCTCTGGGATATCGACGGGCAATCCGAAGGTCGAAACGATCGAGAACGGGTTCGGCGAACCCTACGCCTGGCCGGTTTAGGAGTAAGAGATGAGCGCCCCCATCCTTCAGCTTCATGACATCCGCAAGAATTTCGGCGGCATCACTGCGATTGAGAACTTCTCGCTCGAGGTCTTTCCGGGCGAGATTGTGGCGCTCGTCGGCGACAACGGCGCCGGCAAGTCGACATTGGTCAAGATCGTTTCCGGCGTGCACACGCCCTCTTCCGGCACCATCTCCATCGAGGGTAAGCCGGTGACGATGTCGAACGCCACCATGGGACGCGCGCATGGCATCGAGGTCGTCTACCAGGACCTGGCTTTGGCCGACCAGCAGACGGTCTACATGAACATGTTCCTCGGCCGCGAGCCGCTGAACCGCTTAGGCCTGCTCGACCGCCGCCGCATGATCAACGAGACGGATAAGCTGGTGAAGGAACTGGACGTCCGCATCCCGTCCGCCCATGCCACCATACGCGACCTCTCCGGCGGCCAGCGTCAGGGCGTCGCCATTGCGCGCGCCACGCACTGGGCGAGCAAGCTTATCCTGCTCGACGAGCCGACAGCCGCCCTCGGCGTCGCCGAGACGGCCAAGGTCGAGGCGATCGTCCAGTCGCTGAAACAGCGCAATGTCGGCATCCTGATCATCAGCCACAGCCTCGATCAGGTCTTCAAGCTCTCCGACCGCATCTGCGTGCTGAGGCGCGGCAAACAGATCGGCGTCCGCGAGACGAAGAAGACCGACAAGAACGAGATCATCGCCATGATCACAGGCCTGCAGCAGCAATAGCCTCAAGCCGCTCGCCCGCAGGATCTATGCAACCAGATTGTTGCGGTGCCTGGCGGGATCGCCGAAATTGGTCCCAAGCCAGGCAATCGCGCCGGCTACGTCGGCAATTGCAAATCGCGCCGCGGTTTCGCCCCGCGGCTTCACGCGGATCGAGATCCCGCCCAGGGCATTGACGGTCTCGAAGCCATTCTCGTCAGACGTGTCGTCGCCAAGGAACACCGGCCGCCTGCCTCTGAAGGGATAGAGCTGCATGAAGCGCCGGATCGCGGCACCCTTGGCGGCTTCCAGCGGCATCAGCTCGACGCCGGCATTGCCTGCTATTACGCGGTAGCCTTTCGGCAGTCGGGTGAGCGCCGCCTCGACCAGTTCCGTCGCGCGGGCGAGCAGATGCGGCGCGGCCCGCGTGTGGATGGCGAGCACCGGCCCCTTGCGCTCGACATAGACGGCCTTGCTCGCCAGCTCGAGTTCTATCTCGTCGGCGAGCGCGGCCATATCAGCCGGCTCGTCCGCCGCCTCGATCCGGCCGTCCGGCGTCAGCCTGTGCTCCAGCCCATAGAGGCCGGCAATCCGCAATTTTAGGGGTTCGAACAGATTGTCGACGGCGGCGATCGAGCGGCCGGTGATGAAGGCGAGCGCGCCATCGAGCCTGCGTTCGATCGTTTCCAGCAACAGGCAAAGCTCCCTGCTCACCGACACGCTGTCGGGATGAGCAGCATGCTCCAGCAAAGTGCCGTCGATGTCGAGGAACAAGGCGCATCGGCCCGTGGCAAGAGGCGGCGTTGATTCTGTCTGGATATTCATCGGTGCCCGGCAACCTTTCTGCGTTCGAACATGGAGACGACATTGTCGCCATTTGCGCTCGACTGCCGGTCGGATAAGGCGGTCACCCGATCGAGTTCGTCGCGCTTCCTGAGCCGCGCCGCGTCGAGCAGCATGCTGCCGGCCCAGCGATAGACGTTGTTGTCGCGCACGATTTCGCGCATGCGCCGCATCCGTTCGCGCTGCTCGTCAGGGCCCATTGTCAGCGCCTGCAGCATGGCCTCGCTCATCATCGCCGCGTCATAGGGATTGACGATCAGCGCCTCCAGCAACTCGCGCGATGCGCCGGCGAAGGTGCTGAGCAAGAGCACGCCCTGCTCGTCGTCGCGTGAGGCCACGAATTCCTTGGCGACAAGGTTCATCCCGTCATGCAGGCTGGTGACGAGGCAGATATCGGCGGCACGATAAAGCTCGTACACCGCAGCCTGCGGGTGATGCTCGGCTACCAGCAAGACAGGGCGGTAGTCCTCCGTGCCGTAGCGCTGATTGAGTTCGTCGGCATAACGCAGGCATTCGTCATGCAACTGCTTGTATGCCGGCAATGTGCCCCGGCTAGGCGCGGCGATCTGCAGAAACACCACCTTGCCGACCATGTCCGGGTAGCGGATGAACAGCTCCTCCAGCGCATGGAAGCGATCGAGAATACCCTTGGTATAGTCGAGGCGCTCGACACCGACGCACAACCGGACATCCGCCGGAATGCCAAACCGCTCGCGCACATGCGCGCGGCAATCCTCGACGCTGGGCAAAGCATTCAGCAACTCGACCGGCCACTCGATCGAGATTGGATAGGCATGCACCAGGGTCACCTGCCCGCCATAGGACACGGCGGCATCCGCCCGTTCGATCCGGCTTTCCATGAAGCGGTCGACGCTTTCGGTGAAGTTGTTGGCGTGAAACTGCGTATGGAAGCCTATGATCGAGCTGCCGAGCAGGCCGTCGAGGATGCGCTCGCGCCAGGGACAGATGCTGAACACTTCCGAGTTCGGCCACGGTATGTGCCAGAAGGTTATGACGATCGCCTCGGGCAGGCGTTCGCGGATCATGCGCGGCAGGAGCGCGAAGTGATAGTCCTGGACCAGCACGATGGGCCGCTCGTTGCGCGCCTCGGCGACCACCGTGTCGGCAAACTTGCGGTTGACGGCTTCATAGGCTTCCCAGTCGGAAGCGCGAAAGATCGGTCGGGTGAAAGCGATGTGGCAAAGTGGCCAGAGGCCCTCATTGGCGAAGCCGAGGTAGTAGCCCTGATATTCCTCGTCCGTCAGCCACACCCTGCGCAGCGTGTAGGACGGATTGCCGGGCGGCACCTGCACGCGGTCGTTCCTGTCGACCACCACCTGGTCGGCACTGCCGCCGCCATAGGCGATCCATGTGCCGGCGCAGGCCCGCGTGATCGGCTCCAGCGCCGAAACCAAACCGCTTGCCGGCACGACGAGCTCGACACCGCCATCCTTGGTCTCGTTGTGAATGTAAGGCTCACGGTTCGAGACGACGATTACCTGCGCGTCAGGTAGGTCCTCGGCCAAGATCTTGCGCAGCGTCTCCGGCGACCATCTGACCAGGGCGGCATCCACCGACTGCCCGTTTTTCTCGAACTCCCGCAGCACCTTTCGCGCTGCTTCCGACGCGACATCGTCGCCCGGCTGGGCCGCAGCCCGCACGTGCTGACGACGGTGCCTGAATGCCGAGAAGATCGCGAGGACGGAAAGTCCGAGACTTGCGAGGATAAGGACCCATAGAAGGTCGACGCCGTATTCAGTCATGGAAAAGCCAGGTTGCCTCCGGCTGTCCGCCATTTTGTTTTCATTCTTGCCGGCTGCGGACCGGTAGACCGGTTCAAAGTGTGCAACGCACAAACCCGTCGTCGGTTCCGACATTTCCCAATTGTTGAACGCGGGGTTACACAGCTCTGCTCAAGCGCGGGTTGCAGCAAAATCCGGGATGGTTTTCCATCCGGAATTGCAAAAAACCTAGCTCCGCACGATCAGCGGCACCATGCCCTCGTGCCGGTCGGACAGGAAGGCGACGACGCGGTCGCCGACACGCTGGAACGAGAGGTCGACAGATTTGTCCCCGACGGAGAGATGCCGGAGCGTGAGGGTGTCGATGCCGATCGGCAATCGCGGACGCGTGACGCGCAATTCGCCTTGCCAGCCATCGATTTCCAGGCCGACACAGGCCTGCATCAGCATGAAGGCGGAGCCGGCCGACCAGGCCTGCGGCAGGCAGGCGACCGGATAGGCGATCGGCGCCTCGCCCGGCGCCCGGGTGAAGCCGCAGAACAGCTCCGGCAGCCGCATGTTGAAATGAACGGCCGATTCGAAAGTGCCGCTCATCAGCCGCACCACGCTCTCGCGCTCGCCATAGCGCGCAAGGCCGACGCCGCAGAGCGCGGTGTCATGCGGCCAGATCGAGCCGTTGTGGTACGACATCGGATTGAAGAATATCTCGTCGTCGGCAAGCGTCCTCAGCCCCCAGCCCGAATGGAAGGAGGCCGACAGCAACTGGTCTGCGACGATCTTGGCGCGCTCCGGATGCGGCAGCCCGACATAGAGGAGATGCCCGGCGTTCGACGCCCGCACCTTGCAGGGCTGGCCCTCACCGTCGATGGCCAGGGCATAGAAGTTGAGATCGTCCATCCAGAAGTCGCGCTCGACCGCGACCCGCATTTCCTCGGCGCGATTTTCCCAGCGCTCGGCCTCGGCGAATTCGCCGCGGCGGCGCGCCAGCGCGGCAAGGCCCCGATAGGCGGCGAAAACGTAGCCTTGCACCTCGACCAGAGCGATCGGCCCCTTCGGCATGCGTCCGTCGGCGTGGAAGACCGAGTCGATGCTGTCCTTCCAGCCCTGGTTGGAGAGACCGGACTCTGCAGCACGCTGATAGGTGACGAAACCCGTCGCCTGGCTTGCCTCCTCCATCCACGCGGCGGCCGCCTTGAGCGATGGCCAGAGCGTGTCCATGAAGGCCATATCGCCGGTGCGGTCGGCATAGGCGCAAGCAAGGTGAATGTAGAGTGGGGTCGTGTCGACACCGCCATAGTAGCGACCGAAGGGAAGCTCACGCAGCGCCGCCATCTCGCCCTTGCGCGTTTCGTGCATGATCTTTCCCGGCTGGGAATCGCTGAAGGGTGATGTCTCGGTCGCCTGGTGCTCGGCCAGAAACGCCAGCACGCCGCGCGCCAGGCCTGGATTGAGCCAGAGCATCTGCAAGGCAGAGATCACGCCGTCGCGGCCGAAGGCTGTCGAGAACCAAGGGATGCCGGCATAGGGATAAGGCCCGGTCGGGAGGTCGGTGGTGAGCAGCGCGACGTCGGCGCGTGCTCGCTCGACCCAGTCGTTGAAGACGCGGCCAGAACTGTGCAGCGTCGCGCCGTGCCGGCGCTTGGCCCGCATGCCGAAACGTGCGCGAGCGGCCGCCGCGCGGAAGCGGTCGCGTCCGGGCGTGTCGGCGACCTCGGGACCGACTTCGACGAAGAGCACCTTGCTGCTGCGCTTGGTGACCGCAATCAGGAAATCGGCCCGGCTGTCGCTCAACTTGTCTGGACCTTGCGAGAAAGAAATCGCGGACCGGCGCGGCAATCCGTCGAGACCGTCATAGCCGAGCAGCACCGAAGCCTTCTCGGTCTTGGCGACATGGACGGTTCCCCGCTTCGTCCGTGTCGAGCCGCGCACCTCGAACATGTCGCGGAAATCGGCGGCGAAATGCAGCGAGACCATGACGGTGGAATGCTCGCGGCTGTAATTGGAAAGCCTGATGCGCTCGAACAGCCTGTCCTGCCAGATCAGCCTGACACGCTCGATGTGGATCGCGCCCTGAGGGATGTCGCGGCCCGCGGCGCTCTGGATCGGCAGGTTGGTCAGGTTGGAGGTGAACAGCACATTGTCCTGGCTGAGCGATGCGCCGAGCAGCGACATCTGCCTGCCGCCGACGGTCATGCGGAATTCGGAAAGGACGCGCGTGTCATCCCGAAAGAAGCCGTCGCCGGCGCCCCTGATGTCGCCATATGCGTCGGCAACGGCAAAGCAGTCACCCTGCTTGAGAGCAAACAGCCGATGCGGTTCCCGCGGCCCCATTTCGTCGAGCGAAGCAAGGGCTACGGCGGGATCGAGCTTGCGCTCGTCGAGCTCCATCATTCGTCACCTCTTCGTTTGCCCGCCCGAAGATGAGCTTCAAGAGGCTTTCGCCTCCTGGGTGTCGATCAGGCCCATATAGGCGGCCAGGTAATCGCGTGCCATTCTCTGGACCGAAAAGCGCTTTTCGAAGACCGCTCTCACCTGGCGCCGGTCAAGCTCGAGAAGGGACGGTATCGCCGCAACCGCGCTGTCGATCGTATCCACGACGAAGCCTGTAATGCCTGGGTCTATGATCTCCGGCAGTGCGCCACAATTCCAGGCGATCACAGGCGTCCCGCAAGCCATGGCCTCGACCGGGGCAAGGCCGAAGGGTTCCGGCCAGTCGATGGGGAACAGCAGGCCCGCCGCGCTGCCGAGAAACTCGGCCTTCTCGTTTTCCTCGATCTCGCCGACATAGTCGATGCGGTCGCCATCGATCAGCGCTTCGATCTCGTCATGGAAATAGGCGCGGTCGTCATCGCCGATCTTGGCCGCCAATTTCAGCTTCAGCCCTGAGCGGCGGGCGATCTCGATGGCGCGGTCCGGCCGCTTGTCGCGCGACAGGCGTCCGAGGAAAGCCAAATACGGCTCTTCCGCCGACGCGTCATAGGTCGGCTCATAGGCATCAAGCGGGAGGCCGTGGTGGATCGTCGCGATCCAGTTGGCGTCCGCCAACCCCTGCCTCTGGCTGTGCGAGATCGAGATCATCGGAAAACGCGGAAAGCGCCTGTAGGCCGGCGCCAGGTCGACATAGTCGAGCCGGCCGTGCGGCGTCGTCACCGTTCGACCCGCCATGCGCTCGAAAAAAGGAAAATGCACGAAATGGCTGAGATGGAAGTGGATGACATCGAATTCACCGGCCCGCTCGCGCACATCGGCAAGCATCGCCAGATGTGCCGCGATCTCCGATTTCTTCGGCCGCGGGTCGAGACGCATCGCCTGATCGCGCCCCGGCACCAGCCGGGCCGATGTCTGGCTGTCGCCGCTCGCGAACAACGTCACATCATGCCCCAGTTCCACGAGCGCTTCGGTGAGATAGGACACGATGCGCTCGGTGCCGCCATAAAACTTCGGGGGGACGGATTCATAGAGCGGCGCGACATGGGCAATGCGCATTGTTTCCCTCAGACGTTGACGGGAAGCAAATGCGTCAGCCGCGAGATCGTTCCTGGCCGATTGCTCACGGGCGCCGACGATCATGGGTCGCGACGTCGCCACGACTCATGTCCATGTAATCAAATCAACTTGATTTTCTAAAGCGATATCATACGCTCGCCTCGGCTGGTAAGTACCTCATGACGCTCAAGAAAGCCATCTCCGGCACCAATCTCGAACAGGCGAAATCCCACAACAGACGCGTGGTGATCGAGGCGATCCGCACCAATGGCACGCTTTCGCGGGCGGCGATCGCAAGGTTGACGGCGCTGTCGTCACAGACCATCTCCAACATCGTCGAGGAGCTTGAGAAAGCGGAGCTGCTGCGGCCGGAAGCGACGTTGAAAGGCGCGCGCGGTCAGCCGGCTGTCCCCTATTCCATCAATCCCGATGGCGGCTATTCGATCGGCCTGCAACTCGACCACCAACTCGCCGTCGGCGTCGTCACGGATCTCTCGGGCACCATGCGGGCCCGGATCGAGCGACCGGTCGACCGGCCGACGCCGACCGAGGCGATGCCTTTGCTTGCCGAGATCTGCGGCGACCTGATCTCGACATCCAAACTCAGCCGGACCAGGCTGCTGGGCATCGGCATGGCGATGCCAGGGCCTTTCGGTGTCGAGGGCATGACCTCTGTCGGTCCGACAGCTCTGCCCGGCTGGCAGGACTTCCCGGTGGCGGAGGAACTGGAGCGGCTAACCGGCATCGCCGTTACCGTCGAAAACGATGCCACGGCCGCCGCCATCGGCGAGCGTCTCTATGGCGTTGCCCGTAATCTCGGCAGCTTCGTCTATCTGTTCATCGGCACCGGCCTTGGCGCCGGTCTCTTTCTCGACGGCCATCTCTACAAGGGCAGCCGCCACAATGCAGGCGAGGTCGGCCACATCATCGTCAGGCCGAATGGCCTGCCCTGCGGCTGTGGAAAGCGCGGCTGCCTGGAACGCTATGTCTCGCTGCGCGCCGCTTATGAGAAGCTCGATCTGCCGGACCCCGACCATGCCTCCCCGGATCTGCTGGAGCAGTTGCTGGCAAGTGGCGACGGCCGTCTGGAGGCCTGGCTGGCGGAAGCGGTCGAGCCGCTTCGCCAGGCGATCGACGTGCTGGAGCTGGCGCTCGATCCGGAAACCGTGGTGCTCGGCGGCTTCATGCCGCTGCCGGTTATCGAGGCATTGGCCAGCCGGCTCGAGCCGTTGCACCTCTCGGTCAGTTCGACCAGCGCCCGCGCCACGCCGCGCGTCATCGTTGGCGCCGCCGGCAAGGACACATCCGTCCTCGGCGCGGCAGCGCTACCGATCTTTTCGGAGACCAATCCGCAGTTCGACGTGCTGCAGAAGCCGCTCGGCTGATCCGCCATGGACGCCGGATTTCAGCCGGTCAGCTCATCCAGCCGGCTGGCACGGCCAACTCCATCTGTCGCTTCTTCTCGCGTACGAGGCGTCGACCCTACGAGCCGGTCGCGCGGGCAGTGATGCGCTCCAGCCCGAGCAGCAGCGCCAGCGTCGCGACGACGAGGATCATCGTCAGGGCCGCGCCCGCGAAGATGTCACCCCGGTCGGTCAGCGAGAAGATCGACACCGGCAGCGTCACCCAGCCCGGCGGATAGACCATCACGGTTGCGCCGAGCTCGCCCATGGAGAGCGCGAAACTCAGCCCGAAGGCGGCGACGAGATAGGGCGCGAGCAACGGCAGCGTGACATGCCACAGGCGGTAGCCGGGCCGCGCCCCAAGGCTGGACGCTACCTGCTCGAAGTCCGGCGACAGTCGCGCCAGGCCCGCCGAAACGTTGCCGAAGGTGAAGGCCGAGATCAGCACGAAATGCGCGATCATCACAATGGCTATCGTGCCGTTGAGCAGCAGCGGCGGCTGGCTGAACGCAACAAGCAGCCCGAGGCCCACAGACACGGAAGGCACCGCGCTCGGGATGAAGAACAGCAGGCCGAGCGGTCGTTGCAGCGCAGCGCCTTGAACACGAAGCGCAAGCGCTGCCCAGGCGCCGCTGACCAGCGCAAGGGCGCTGGCGGCAAAGCCGGTGATAAGGCTGGCCTTGACCGAGTCGCCGGCCGCGCCCTGCACGACGTCGCCATAATGCGCCAGCGTCAGGGTGCTGGGCAGCACACCGTTCCACTGACCGGCAAGGCTGGAGAGCAGGATGACGGCCAGCGGCGCCAGGAACAGCACGCCGAACAGCAGCGCGAAGACGGCCCAGATGACGATGCGACCGGATTTCGACCAGACCAGCATGGCTATGCTCCGAGCCGGCCGGCCGCGAGCCGGTAGAGGCCGAACAGCCCGAGCGACAGGGCAATGTTGACCAGCGCGATGATGCAGGCGACCTGATAGGCCGACTCCTGGATCGCCTTGCCATAGATCAGCAGCGGCAAGGTGATCACGCCCTTGGCCCCGATAAACAGCACGATGCCGAACTCGTTCACGGTCAAAAGCAGGCAGAGGCTGCCGCCGGCGATCAGCGCCGGAACGGCCGCCGGCAGGATCACCTGGCGCACGATGCGGAACGGACGCGCGCCGAGCACGCTGGCCGCTTCGATCTGGCCGCGATCTACCAGCGAGAAAGCAGCCAACAGCGGGCGCAGGATGAAGGGCGTGTAGACGGTGACCTCGGCCAGCACCACGCCCCAGGTCGAATAGAGGAAATCCACCGGCGGCGTCGGCAGCGAGAAGACTTCCATCAGCCCGCTGTTGAGCATGCCCGCGGAACCATAGAGGAACGTGAAGGCAAGCGTGACCAGGAATGTCGGCAAGGCGATGAAAGTGTCGATCAGGCGAGCGACGAAGCTGCTGCCCGGAAAGGGCACAAAGGCCAGTATAAGTCCAAGCACAAGGCCGACGATGAGGCACCCGGCGGTTGCCGCGACCGAGATCGTAACCGTATTCAGAAGCGCGTTGAGAAAGAAACGCGCATGCAGCACGCGAAAGAATTCGGCGGCATTGGCCATACCGCTGTCGTCGAGGAACGCTTGCCGGGCAATCAGCGCCAGTGGGTAGAAGAACAACAGCGCCAGCAGCGCCGTCGGCGGCACGATCCAGACCCCGCCGGGCAGTTTTCTGACCACCGGCCTCGGAAGAACGGCAGCCTCAGACACGGGCGTCTTCCGGAACGAGCGAGGTATCGCCAGGCGTGAAGAAGAGCGGCATTGCAGTGCCACGTTCGGGCAAGGATACCGGCAGCCTGGTCGCAGAGACGCGCACCGGGGTGCCGTCGACATCAAGCACGAGATGGGTCAGTTCGCCCTGCCAGTGAACTTCCTTCAGCGTGCCGACGATCTTGTTCGAATGCTCCTCGTCACCCGTGAGGCTGAGATGCTGCGGCCTGATGCAGAGCAGGGTCTTGTCACCAGGCTTCTCGCCGCGCGCCGCGCCGGCCAGAACGGCATCGCCGAGCCTTGCCGTGGCAAGACCCTTGGGCCCCGCGGCCTCCGCGACGGTCACCGGTAGAAGGTTGGCGCGGCCAAGGAACTCCGCCGTGAAGCGGTTCGGCGGCCTGCGGTAGAGCTCGCCAGTCGGCCCGTGCGAGGACACCCGACCGTCGCGCATGATCGCGATCTTGTCGGCGAGCGTCAGCGCTTCGGTCTGGTCGTGCGTGACGTAAAGGATCGTCAGCCCCGGCAGGTCGCGGTGCAGCTTGGCGATCTCCTCGACCATGTTGCGCCGGATCTGGGCGTCGAGCGCGGACAGGGGCTCGTCCAGGAGCAGCACGCGCGGTCTGACGGCAAGCGCCCGGGCGATGGCCACGCGCTGCTGCTGGCCGCCCGAAAGCTCGCGCGGATAGCGGCGGGAGAAGCCCGACATGCCGACGGTGGCGAGCGCATCCTTGACGCGCTCGGCGATCAGCGACTTGTCGGCGCCCTGTGCCTTCAGGCCGAAGGCGACGTTGTCCTCGACCCGCATGTGCGGAAACAGCGCGTAGTTCTGCACCACCATGCCGAGCCCGCGCTCATAGGGCGGAAGATCGGTGACATCGGTGGCACCGATACGGATGCGGCCGCTGGCCGGCCGCACGAAGCCGGCTACAGCTCGGAGCGCCGTGGTCTTGCCGGAACCGGAAGGACCGATCATCGCCAGGATCTCACCTGGAGCAATGTCGAGCGTCAGCGGATGCAGAACGACATGCGCGCCATAGGCGACGCTGACCTTGTCGAAGTGGACGTTGGAGCCGGCGCCGCGAATTTTCGCGGCGTCGACGTCCACAACATTGCTTCCCGTGAAAGCGGGCACCGACATGGCTGGTCCTCCGGATCTGGTCACCAGGAGATCAACTTCCGGTCGCTTCGTTCCACTTCTTGACATAGTCGGGCAACTTCTTCAGCGCCTCGTCCCAGTTCGGCGACCAGACCGTCACGCCCTTCATGGTCTCCTCCAGCTTGGAGAAGTTGGCGTCGGTCGGCTTCACGTCGCTACGCGCAGGCATGCCGAGCGCGACCGAGCTTACCGTCGACTGGGCCTCCTTGGACAGCAGGAAGTCAATCAACTTCTTGCCATTGTCGGCATTGGGCGCGCCCGTCACCAGGCCGATTTCATAGGGCAGCGCGAAGGTCGAGCGCGTGCCGTCCGGACCAGCCGGCCAGAACACCTTGATGTTGGGATTGTCGGCCATCTGCGACATGTTCATCTGCAGGTCGCCATTGGCAACATGCAGTTCGCCCTTGTTGACCAGCGCGGTCAGCTTGCCGGTGGAGGCAGAAGGACCGACATTGTTGTCCTGCAGCTTCTTCATGAAGCCGAAGCCTGCATCCTCGCCGCCAAAGGCGTGGATGATCTGCAGCATCACGGCCGTGCCGTCGCCGGCCTGGCCGGGGGTCGAATACTGGATCTTGTGCTTGAACTTGGGGTCGAGCAGATCGTCATAGGTCTTGGGCGCTTCGGACAGCGCGGCGCTGTTGTAGATGAAGTTCATGTAGTTGTTGACCAGCGGCCGGTACTTGTCGGTTCCGCCATCGATCTGGGCGGCTGCCTCGGGCTTGTAATCCTGCAGCAGGCCGTCGGCCGCGGCGCGCTGGATGAACGGAGGCAGCGTGACCAGCACGTCGGCCTGCGGATTCGACTTCTCCTTGGCGACGCGCTCGACGACACCGCCGGAGCCTGCCTCGATATACTGCACCTTGATACCAGTCGCCTTGGTGAAGGCCGCGAACTCGGTTTCGTACCAGCTGCCATTGCCGTCATGCAGGCCGTCGGCCGAGTAAATGGTGACGACACCGTCAGCCATCGCCGGCCCGACGAGCGCGGCCGAACCGGAAAGCAGCGCGGCAAAGGCCGCGATGAGGGTTAAGTTACGTGATTTCATGGTCAGTTTCCCCTTTGGTGGAAGGCACATTCTGCGATGCACTCAAACCAGCCGCCCTCGGTTGCAAACCTGGCGAAGCCGGCTGGGCATTTCCTCTTTCTCGGACTTTGGGGATTGGCTATCGATAAGTAAAATCTATTTATTTTATAAAGCTCAAGATTTTTCTGATATTTGTCATCAAGCTGTCGCAGCAGCATCGCGAACGCATTCCGTCGGCGACCGGAGCGTCGCGCGACAGGCCTGGATTGGATGGCAGGCGTCAGCCGAAAACGACGCCTGTCGTCTGGGCGCGCAGCCTGGAGTCCAGCGAGCGGATCGTCACCGGCTTTCCTTCCAGGATTTCGAAGCAGCGGGCGAGCGTGTCTTCCTCAAGCCGGCGCATTGCTTCGACTGTGAAGAAGGTAAGGTGCGGAAATAAAATGACATTATCGCGTCCGAACAGCGCGCTCATCGGATGGCCGAACGTCGACAGCGGCTCCCGCGAATAGACATCGAGGCCTACCCCGCCGATACGATTACCGACGACAGCCTCGACCAGCGCCGCTTCGTCGATCAGCGCCCCGCGCGAAACGTTGATCAGGATTGCGGATGACTTCAAACACGCAAGCTCGGCCCTGCCGATGAGGCCGCGCGTGTCGTCATTCAGCACGCAATGAATCGAGACGAAATCGCAGGCGCGAAGCATGCCGCGCAGATCGTCGATCTTCTCGATGCCGGCGGCATGCATCGTCGCGGCGTCGACATTGGGATCGAAGCCGAGAACGCGTGCGCGAAACCCCTGCCCGGCCATGCGCGCCATGCTGCGCCCGATCCTGCCGCAGCCGACGAGGCCGAGCGTGGCGCCGGAAATGTCGCGCCCGAGCCAGCCCTGCTCCGGCCAGATCCAGCCATCCCGCGAAACCGCGGCCGTGATCGCCGGCAGCCGCTTGGCCAGCGCGATCATCAGTGCGAAAGCGCCTTCGGCGACAGTCTCTTCGGCATATTCGGGCACGTTGACGACGGGAATGCCGCGCCGCATCGCGGCAGGGATGTCGATGGCATCGATGCCGACGCCGTATTTGACGATGCCCTTGAGCTTGGGCGCTGCCTCGATGACGCGCGCGGTGATTGGCGTGTAGCACATCAACACCAGATCGGCGTCGGCTACAGCCGCCATAAGATCGGTTTCCGGAATTCCGTCCGGCAGCGTCACGAGATCGACCCCGGCGGCGCGCAGGCCGGCGTCAATGCCTGGGCATTCAAGTTCCCTGTCGGTGCGGACGGCCTTCATGTTAGCCGGCAAGCACAGCGGCCTCGACAATGCCGAGCGCCTTGTCGAGCTCGGCTCGGCCGATGATCAGCGGCGGCGACAGGGTGAGCACATTGCCGGCGCTGATCTTGAAGCTCAGGCCTTCCTCAAGGCTGCGATAGTAGACGCGCTCGGCGAGTTCGCGGGCAGGCTTGTAGGCTCCACGTTCCTCGACCAGCTCGACGCCCATCATCAGGCCGCGCCCGCGCACCTCGCCGACATGCGGGCTTTGGTCCATCAGGCCGCGCAGGCGATCCATCGCGTAGGTGCCGAGCTCGGCGGCGCGCTCCGCCAGTCCTTCCTCGCGAATGATGGCTATGGTGGTCAGCGCGGCGCGCGTCGTCACCGGGTTCTTCTCATGCGTGTAATGGCCGATGGCGAAATCGCCGGCGACGTCGAGGTCGCGGCGCGCGATAACCGAGGCGATCGGCAGGATGCCGCCACCCAGCGCCTTGCCGAGCACCAGGATGTCCGGTGTGACGCCGTCATGCTCGTGCGAGAAAAACCTGCCCGTCTTGCCGAGGCCGGTCGGGATTTCGTCGAAGATCAGCAGCGTGCCATGGCGGTCGCAGGCTTCGCGCACCGCCTTCCAGAATCCGGGTGCGGGAACCAGGGGCGTCGCCCGCATCGGCTCCGCCACCACGGCGGCGAAATCGCCTTCGCGGCCAAGCACATAGGAGATCATGTTCGCGCAGGCGCGCGCCGAATCCTCGAGGCTGTCGTGGCCGTAGGCGCAGTTACGGCTTGCCCATGGCGCGACATGCTCGGCCCCGGTCATCAGCGGCCCGGCGATCTGCGAGCGGAACGTCGCTTCGCCTCCGACGCTCGCGGCCCCGAAGCCGGCGCCATGAAACGCATCCCAGAAGGACAGCGTCTTGAAGCGCCCGGTCGCCGCGCGCGCGACTTTCAGAGCCACCTCGATGGCGTCCGATCCGCCGGTGGTGAAGAGCACCTTCGACAGATCGCCGGGCGCAAGCGCGCCCAATGTCTCGGCCAGTTCCACCGCCGGCTCGCAGGCGAAGCGGCGCGGCGCGAAGGAGAGATCGTCGAGCTGTTTCTTGATCGCCGCGACGAGTCGCGGATGGGCGTAGCCGATATGGTGGACGCTGTTGCCGTGGAAATCCATGTAGCGGCGCCCGGCAAGGTCCTCGATCCAGATGCCTTCAGCCTTGGCTATGGTGGATACACAGGGGCTCGACAGGCTCTGATGCAGGAACGCGTCGGCGTCGCGTCGCAGCAGCTCACGCGAGGCCGGATCGTTCTGCCGTGCATTCCACTCCTGTCGGGCCTGCGCCGTGTTGGATTCGCCCTCGGTGTGGATGACGTTCATTTTTTCCTCAAGCGCCGAACAGGTCCGCGACCGTCTCCTCGCCGATGGCAAAGCCGGTGCTTGCGCCGGTGCCGCTGGTCACCATGACAAGCCTGACGTCCTCATGCGGCGCGTCGCGAAAACTCTCATGATTGGAAGCCGATGCATAGGTCCCGGTCCAACGCGCCTGGACGGCGGGCGTAGCGCCGCCGAAGAGCTTGGCGAATTCAGCGAGGATCATGGCATCGACCGCCTCGGAGGCGAACGGATCCGGCGTCGGTCCATAGTGATGGGAATCGCCGATGACCAGCGATCCGTCCGCGCTCTGGACGACAATCAGGTGGACGCCGTTCTCCAGCGCCGGCGCCACCTCGCCCTGCAGCCGGCGGCGCAACGAGGCGGCTTCCGGCATGGCCGCATAGCCGGCGTAGCGCAGCAGGCTGAGATCGGAGACCAGCGCTGAGGACAGCTTGAAGCCCGGGTTGGCCAACCTCAGCATCTGCAGCTTGCAGCGCCGCACGCCGTAACTGCTGACCTGCTCCGGATAGAGCGTCGCCAGGTCATCGCCCGGGCAGACGACGACCTTCTTTGCCCGCAGAGTTCCATGGCTGGTTTCGACCGAAGGGGGCGCTATCGCGGTGACGGCGACACCAAAACGGAATTCGACGCCATGGCGCTCGGCGAGGAATGAAGCCAGCTTCGGCAGCACTTCCCGCGACTCGACGCGCAGTTCGAACGGGCTGTAGAACCCACCGACGATCTTGGAGGCATCGAGGCCAGGCTGGTGCGCAACCACCTCGCTCGCGGTGAGCATCTTGCAATCGCCAGCGTCAGCCTCCGCGCTGAACGCTTCCAGGACCGCCAGGGCTTCAGGCCGTTGTGCCGCAACCAGCTTGCCGCGATGCAGGATTTCTATGCCGGCCTTTTCGGCAAGGTCGAGCCAAGCCGCGCGCGTGCGTTCGGCGCGCCGGCGCGATAGCCCAGGCTCCTGGCCGCTGACCACGACAAGGCCGAAATTCCGGATCGAGGCTCCGTTCGCCTGGGCGTCGCGGTCTATGACAACGACCCGCAAGCCGCGTTGCGCGGCGGCGAAAGCATGCGCCAGGCCGACGATGCCGGCGCCGACAACCACAAGATCATACTGCATGCTCAATTCACCACGGCAGCGAGAAGGTCTTGACGTTGGTGTAGCTCTTCATCGCCTCGATGACGCCTTCCTTGTAGCCGTTGCCCGAGTCCTTGATGCCGCCGAACGGGCTCATTTCGATGCGGTAGCCGGGCACTTCCCAGATGTTGACCGTGCCGACTTGCAGCCCGGCTATGTATTTCTGCATGCGCCGGAAATCGTTGGTGCAGACACCCGAGGAAAGCCCGAAGGCCGTGGAGTTGGAAAGTGCGATCATCGCATCGTCGTCATCCGGGGCACGGATGATCGGCACGATTGGGCCGAAAGTCTCCTCCATGACCAGCTCCGACGCATGCGGCACGCGATCGACGACGATCGGCGGCAGCAAGGCTCCCTTGCGGCCCGGATCGTAGAGCACCTCCGCCCCCTGTTCCGCCGCCATATAGACACGCTTTTCGAACAGCGCCGCCGCCTTCTCGTGCACGACCGTGCCGAGCTCGGTAGCGCGGTCCATCGGGTCGCCGAACTTCAGCTTCCTGGCCCGCTCCAGCACCAGGGGAACGAAGCGGTCGGCGATGCTTTCCTGGACAAGGATGCGCTTGACCGCCGTGCAGCGCTGGCCCGAATTCTTGGTCGCGCCGAGCACGGCGAGTTCCGCGGCCTTTTTCAGGTCGTCATCGGACAGGTCGTTGAGCACGATCAGCGGATCGTTGCCGCCGAGTTCCAGCACCTGCCGCTTATATCCGGCCTTCGAGGCAATCAGCTTGCCCACCGGCACGCCGCCGGTGAAGGTGATCAGGTCGATGTTCGGGTTAGTGATCATCTCGTCGCCGATGTCCTGCGGCCAGCCGGTCACCACAGACAGCATCTCGGGCGGCAGTCCGGCCTCGTAGAGGATGTCCGCCAGCACCAGGGCCGTCATCGGCGTCAACTCGGTCGGCTTCAACACCACGCAGTTGTTGGTGGCGATAGCCGGCGCGACCTTGTGCGAGACCATGTTGAGCGGATGATTGAAGGGCGTGATCGCGGAGATCGCCTTCAACGGTTCGCGCGTGGTGAAGATCTTGCGCTGTTTGCCGTGCGGGGTGAGGTCGCATGAAAAAATCTGGCCGTCGTCCTGGATGCACATCTGGCCGGAAAGCGTGAACACATCGAAGGCGCGGCCGACCTCGTAAAGCGAGTCCTGCTTGGAAATGCCGAGCTCAGAGGTGATGAGGTCGGAGAGCTCTTCCTTCCGACTATCGAGCAGTTCCGCAGTCTTCAGGAGGATTCTCTGGCGCTCATAGCGCGTCAGTTTCGGCTTGAACGCTGCCGCGATCTCGAACGCCTTTCGGGCATGCTCAGTACGGCCCGCCGGCACCGTGCCGACCACCGCGTCGTTCCACGGATAGCGCACTTCGACGACACCGTCAGCGTCGACCTTCTTGCCGGCGATGCGCATCGGCTCGTGGCGGACCTTGATGGAAGAATCGAGTTGGGTCATGGGGGTCGTTCCATTATTGATATGTCGCGGGGTCGACCCCCACTCCGGCCCTTCGGGCCACCTCTCCCCCGATCGACGGGGGAGAGGAAGTCAGGTCGGGGTAGGCGCTTGATCCCTCACAGTCCAAAAACGCCGCGAAAGTCGGCTTGGCGCCCTTCCTCTCTCCCGTCGATCGGGGGAGAGGTGGCCCTAAGGGCCGGAGTGGGGGTCGACATCGGGCTCAGCCCGCCGGCAGGGTCGCGGCCGTCGTCGCGTAGTGGAACGCATCGAAATTGCGCAGCACCGGCTCGTTGGGCAGGTCCGGCAGCACGCGGTTGACGATGAACGGCACAGCCTGTTCCGTCAGGCCGCCATGCGAACGAAGCGGTTCGTCGAGCGCCGCCAGGTTGTGGCGATGCGCGCTGGTGCCGATCGTCATGTTCTCGCCCGAGATCATGATGATGTCACCCATGCGGTCCTCGGGAAGCTCGAAGCGGGCGCAGCCCTCTTCCCGGCCGACGACCAGGATGATGTCCTTGACCTCACGGAGCTTCGCCATGATCGCCTCGCGGTCGGCTCCCTTTGGCAGATACGCCGTTGCGAAGGAGCCGAGCGCGCCGTGATGCACCACATAGGGGTCGGTGATCGGCAGGATGACGCGGGCCGTGTCCTTGCCCAGCCATTCGTCCAGCAGATCCTGCACATAGACGACAGCAGGCGAGCCGTCGGCGAGATGCTTCGGCTTCATGCCGTGGTCGGCGGTGACGACGATGGCAGCACCCAGGGCATCGAGTTCGGCAAGGTATTTGTCGAACATCTCGTAGAAGGCGTTCGCCTGCGGCACGCCCGGCGCGTATTTGTGCTGCACATAGTCGGTGGTCGTCAGATACATCACGTCGGGGCGGAATTCCTTCAGCAGCTTGACGCCTGCGGCAAAGACGAATTCCGACAGCTCTGCCGAATAGACTTCCGGCACCGGACGGCCGAGCCACTGCGAGGCGTTGTCGATGCCGTTGGCGGCCTTGGTCGTGGTGTCCGACTTTTCCGACGAGAAGCACACGGCGCGGCCTTCGTCGTGGCCCAGGCCGTGTCCAAGCAAAGCCCTGAGCTTGTCCTTGGCGGTGACGACCGCGACCTTCGCGCCGGCGTCGTAGAACGCCTTGAAGATGGTCGGCGCGCGCAGGAACTTCGGATCGTTCATCATCACCTCCTCCCCGGTTTCCGGGTTGTAGAGGTAGTTGCCGCAAATGCCGTGCACGGCGGGCGGACGCCCGGTGGCGATCGAGAGGTTGTTGGGGTTGGTGAAGCTCGGGATCACGCTGTGGGCGGTGCGCACGGTGCCCTTTTCCTTGATCCGGACCAACGCCGGCATCAGGCCGGCGCGGATGGCTTCGTCGAGATAGGCCGGCTCACAGCCGTCGAGGCAGATCGCGATCGCCGGCACGCGCGGCCAGGGATAGTTTCGTCCATTCGCGGACACGGAAACGGGGGACATCTGGTTCATCGGGGGCCTTCCAGGCGTTCGTAGTTGTTTCTTCAGGCGGCAAGCTTGGCGCGTTCCTCGAGCGCGGCACGCGGTGGCGCAGCGCTCGCCACGCCCATTTCGGCAAGCGACTGGCGAGCAGCCTCGACGACACGGCGCATGACGTGCTCGTCCATGCGGCCGATGCAGCCGACGCGGAACGATTCCACCACCGTCAGCTTACCGGGATAGATGATGAAGCTCTTGGACTTCATCAGTTCGTAGAAGCGGTCGAACACGAACTTCTCGTCCGCGGGGCAGAAGAAGGTGACGATGATCGGCGACAGCCAGCGATCGGAAAGCAGGGTTTCGAAGCCGAGCTCACGCATGCCCGCCACCATGACGTCGCGGTTTTTCGTGTAGCGGGCGCCACGACCGGCAACGCCGCCCTCGGCCTCATGCATCTTGAGCGCCTCGATGAAGGCGGCCACGACATGCGTCGGCGGTGTGAACCGCCACTGCCCAGTCTTTTCCATCGCCGCCCATTGCGCATGGACGTCGAGCGACAGCGAGTGGCTGCGGCCCTTCGCGGCTACAAGCTCGGTCTTCCTGGCGATGACGAAGCCGAAGCCGGGCACGCCCTCGATGCACTTGTTGGCCGAGGACACCATCGCCTCGTAACGGATCTCGTTGACGTCGAGCGCGATGGCGCCGAACGCGCTCATCGAATCGACCAGGAGCTTGCGGCCCCTAGCCTGCACAGCCTGCGCAATCTCGGCCAGCGGATTGAGGATGCCTGAGCTGGTCTCGCAATGGATGGCGATGACATGCGTGATCGACGGGTCGGCGTCGAGCGCCGCGGCAACCTCCTCGCCACGCGGCGGCAGGTAGTCGCCCTTGTCGATCAGCGTATGGGCACGGCCGAGATATTGCATGGTCTGGGCGGCGCGCAGGCCGTATGCGCCATTCGCCAGGACCAGCACCTTGCCATCCTTCGGCACGAAGGAACCGAGCATGGCCTCGACGCAGAAGGAACCGGAGCCCTGCATCGGCACGCAATCGAACTCGTTATTCCTGTCGCCGGTCAGCGCCAGCAGCCGGCGTCGGAGATCGGCGGTCATGGCGCGGAAATCGCCATCCCATGATCCCCAGTCGCGCAGCATAGCCTGCTTGACCGCGTAAGCAGTGGTCAGGGGTCCGGGCGTGAGCAGGTAGGGTTCTCCGAGCGCGGGGGCCTCGAAACCCTCGACCGGGGTCAATGTGGTTTCGGCTCGCATCGGTCGTTCCTCCAAATGGGCATTTGTCATGCGCGAATTATCGCCAGACTCGATCTATTTGAAAAATCGTTATTTTGTATTCGAATATAAATTCAACTGATACATCGCGAGGTGCGTGCCATATGGCCTGGCAACGCCCGACCGCGTGAGTGGCGGATAGTGGTTCTTGTCGTGGTTTTCGCACTCCATGTCCCGGACATGCCCCTTCTCCGCGACGAGTCTCCCTTGCCGCGCCGCGGTCGTCCGAGATCAGCACATTCTACACAGGCTGCACATTCTCCATGACGCGCGCATGAAGGCCCGTGAGTCCGTGCCGGACTCTGGCCGAAATCAGGGATCCCTCTCTGCCTGATCCGCCGCCAACTTTCGCTTTACATAAGCCAATTCGTTGGTTTCAATGGTTACATCGGTTTGGCTTATGGAATTCGCATGCGCTACGTTCAGCTGAGGGCTTTCCACCACGTCGCCATATGTGGCGGCTTCTCCCGCGCGGCGGAGGCGCTCTTCCTGACGCAGCCCGCCATCTCCGATCAGGTACGCAAGCTCGAGGAAGAGTATGACGTCCTGCTTTTCAACCGCCACAAGAAGCAGGTCACCCTGACCCGGCAGGGCGAACGGCTGCTCGAGATCACCAGGCGCATGTTCGACACCGAGCAGCAGGCGCTGGACCTTCTGTCGGAATCGCGCGCCCTTCGCTCGGGAACGCTGCGCATCGTGGCGGATGCCGCCCACCATCTGCTGCGCATACTGGCGACTTTCCGGGCAAAATATCCGGGCGTCCAGGTCAGCGTGCGCGCTGGCAATACCGAGACCGTGATCACCAGCCTGTTCGCCTACGAGGCCGATCTCGGCGTACTGGGCGAGATCCCGGAGGGGCGCGAGTTCGAAATCCTTCGGCTCAACTCTTCGCCGATCGTCGCCTTCGTCGCGCACGACCATCCTCTGGCCAGCGTACGAAAGCTCTCGCTGGCCGATCTCGTCCAGCAGCCGCTGGTCATGCGCGAGCGTGGCTCGAAGACGAGGCACAAGCTCGAAACGCTTGCCTCGTCGATGGGCATCGAGTTGAAGCCGACTATAGAAGCTGAGGGCCGCGAGGCGGTTCGCGAGATTGTCGCGTCCGGGGCCGGCGTCGGTTTCGTCACCCGGGCCGAATTCGGTCTCGACGGCAGGCTGAGGCCGATCCTGATCGACGCGCCGGAGATCCTGATGGACGAAGCGCTGATCTGCCTGCGCGAGCGATCCAGCGGCAAGCTGGTCAAGGCCTTCTGGGATATAGCCGGGCAGACCGTGGAGAACTGACCGCCCGGGCCGGAGCCACTCTCAGATCACCGCCTCCTCCAGGAAGGGCTCGTTGCGCGGTATGCGCTCGTAGCAGAACGGCGACAGGTCGAGCGTCTGGAAGGCGCCGTGGATGATCAGCTCCGACACCGCCCGGCCGACCGCCGGCGACTGCTGCAGGCCATGGCCCGAGAAGCCGTTGGCGAACATGAAGTTCTTCAACTCGGGATGGAAGCCGACGATGCCGTTGTGGTCGAGCATGTTGTACTCATAGTGGCCGGTCCAGCTGGTCTGGACTTTCAGGGCATCGAAAGCCGGGATGCGGTGCCAGAGCGCCGGCCAGATATAGTCGTCGAACTCCTCGAAATGCATTTCGAAGTCGTCATAGTCGGCCGGCCCGTCGCCCTGCGGCGTGTTGCCGGTGAGGAAAAGCTCACCCTCCGGGCGCACGAAGGTGCCGGAGAGGTCGATGACATTGGGCATCCGGCCGGGGATCGGATTGGCGCTGGCGAAGACGAAGCTGTAGCGCTTGTAGGGCGCCACCGGGATCGACAGTCCGGCCATGCCGGCGACCTGCTGCGCGCGCGGGCCCGCCGCATTGACCAATGTGCCGCAGGCGACGGTCTCGCCGGTCGCGAGGCGCGCCGAGACCACCCGCCCATCGACGATGTCCAATCCCGTCACGGCATTGTCGATATATTCGACGCCGCTGCCTTGGGCGGCGCGGCGAAAGCCGTTCAACAGGCCCATGGAATCGAACCAGCCTTCTTCGCGGGCGCCCCAGGAGCCGCCGCCGAGATCATCGACGTTCAGCCACGGGAAGCGTTCCTTCAGCAGGCCTGGCTCGAGGAAGACGGTGTGCGCGCCGAGGCTGCGCTGCAGGTCGACCCGCTCCCTGGCCGCCTCCACGCCGTCCGGTGAGCAGCAATAGAGATATCCATGTTCCTTGAAGCCGAGATCCGGCGCCGGCTCGTTCTTGTAGAACGGAGCCATCCGCTCCTGGAAGCCGCGGATGATCTCGATGCCGAACTGGCTGATCTTCACATTGATTGGATTGGAATATTGCTGGCGGATGGCGCTGGTTGAAAGTGCCGTCGAGGAAAACTCGTAGCTCGAGTCGCGCTCGACCACGAGGATCGATACGCGGTCGCCCAGCGCCTGGCTCAACCAGTAGGCCGTAGACGAACCGACGACCGCGCCGCCGACGATGACGATGTCATAGGCATTGCGCGAAGGCGCCTTGTAGGGGGGGATCGCCATGGATCGTCTCCAGGTCTACGGGTTGAACGAAGCTATCAGGGCGTCGGAGCCCCGCGCCAGCAGCCCGAGGTCGGACCCTACGGCCACCATGGTGAAGCCGTCGGCGATATAACGGTCCGCGTCTGCCTTCGCCGGAGCCAGAATGCCGCTCGCCTTGCCGGCCGCGGCCGCAGCCTTGCGCACGGACGCGATCGCCTCCTGCACATGCGCGGCACCCGGATTGCCCATCGCGCCCATGTTGGTTGAAAGATCGCCAGGCCCGACAAAGAGAACGTCGACACCGTCAACGGCTGCGATCGCGGCGGCATTGGCGACACCGGATTCGTCCTCGATCTGCACGGCCAGCAACTGCTGCTCGCGAGCCTTGCCGTGATAGCCGGCGATGCGGCCGAACGCATTGGCGCGGTGGCCGACCGAGAAGCCGCGGAACCCGCCTGGGGCATAAGTCATTGCGCCGACGATAGCGCGCGCCTGATCAGCCGTGCGCACGTTGGGGATCATCAGGCTGCGTGCGCCGATATCCAGGGCTTGCTTGATCAGGTTGGGATCGTCCGACGGCAGGCGCACCACAGCCTCGCAGGGAAATGCCGCCGCGACCTGCAACTGCGCCATGATGCTGCGCAGGTCGTTTGGACTATGCTCTCCGTCGATCAGCAGCCACCCTGCTCCCGAACCGGCGACGACCTCGGTGGTAAGCGCCGAGGCCAGTGAGCACCATATGCCGATATGGGCTCGGTCCGCCCTCACGGCGGCCTTTAGCGGATTCGCACGCTCCTGCATTTGCGATCGGTCTCCATCGAAAGAAGATGCATTGAAATTTGTATGATGTCCTATATCATACGCCTCCAGTGAGCTGCAAGGCGTTCTGACGCCGCATGGGAGTTGCGCATGAAAATCGGCTTCATAGGGCTTGGTGTCATGGGAGCGCCGATGGCGCGGCATCTTGCCGATGCAGGACACGAGATCGTCACGGTCCTGAACCGCTCCCCTTTACCACAAGATTTGAAGGCAATGATCGTCGCCTCCCCCGCCGACGTGGCGCGGTCGTGCGAAATCGTCATCACAATGCTAGCCGACACGCCCGACGTGGAGCGTGTCTTGCTCGGGCAGCAAGGCGTGATCGAAGGTATTTCCACTGGCAAGCTGATTATCGACATGAGCTCGATCAGCCCGATCGCCACGGCCGAATTCGCGACAAAGATCAGGAAAGCAGGCGCCGGCTATCTCGATGCGCCGGTCTCCGGCGGCGAGGTCGGCGCCAAGTCGGCGAGTCTCACCATCATGGTCGGCGGACCGGCGGCCGAGTTCGAACGCGCTCTGCCGATTTTCCAGAAGCTCGGCAAGAACATCACCTTGATCGGCGACCAGAACGGCGCCGGCCAGACCTGCAAGATCGCCAACCAGATCATCGTCGCGCTCAACATCGAGGCCGTGGCCGAGGCGCTGGTCTTCGCGAGCAAGGCGGGATGCGACCCGGCGAAAGTGCGGGCCGCGCTGATGGGCGGCTTCGCCTCGTCGCGCGTGCTCGAAGTGCATGGCGAGCGCATGATCAACCGCACTTTCGCGCCGGGCTTCCGCATCCGGCTGCACCAGAAGGATCTCAATCTTGCGCTCGAAAGCGCCCGTGCGCTCGGCATCGCCTTGCCGGGCACCGCAACGGCGCAGCAGTTGATGAATGCCTGTTCGGCCAGGGCGAGCGGCGCGGAAGCCGATCATTCGTCGCTCGTACGGGCCCTCGAAATCCTGAGTGACCACGAACTGTCAAACGGAAAGGAATAACCCGATGCGCGGAACCGGCAAGGCCGATGTTTTCGTCATGCTGGCCCATCCAGTGGGTCACGCGAAGAGCCCCGGCATGTTCAACGAGATCTTCGAACAGAAAGGTCTCGACAGCCTGATGGTGCCTTTGAGCTGCCGCCCGGAAGATTTCGACACCTTCTGGGCTGGGATCACGGCGGCCGAGAACATCCGGGGCGTGATCATCTCGGTGCCGTACAAGGTCCCCGTCTACCACAAATGCGCGGCCGCGCACGACCGCGCCGCGCGCGTGCAGAGCGCCAACTCGGTTCGCAGGCAGGCCGACGGCAGCTGGTATGCCGACAATTTCGACGGCGTAGGCTTCATCGACGGACTGAAGGCCGGCGGACACCAGATCGCGGGCAAGCGCATCCTCCAGGTCGGCGCCGGCGGCGCGGGCGCCTCGCTGACTTATTGCCTTGCTGAGCAAGGGGCGGCGGAAATCCATTTGGCCGATATCGACAAGGAACGGGCGGCAAAACTCGCCTCGCTGGTCAACAAGACCTTCCCCAACTGCCGCATCGAGGTTGGCGAGCCGGATCCGTCCGGCATGGACATGGCAATCAACGCTACGCCTTCCGGATTGAAGGCCACGGATCCGCTGCCGATGGACGTGAGCAAGCTGACCCCTGGCATGACCGTAGTCGACATCATCATGGAGCCGGCGGAGACGGCGCTGCTCAAGGCGGCGAAGCAGATCGGCTGCCGCATCCAGCCTGGGCGCCCGATGATGGATTTCCAGGTCGAAGCTATGGCCGAATTCTTCGACATCGAGCGCAAAGGCCGCCGCAATGGCTGACGCGTTCGCCGCCGTCGTCATCGGTGGCACGTCCGGCATCGGACGCGCCATCGCGCTGCGCTTCGCCGAGGACGGCTATCAGGTGGTGGTCGCCGGCCGCGATGCTGTAAGAGGCAAGGAAGCGGCCGGCACCTGCGAGAATGCAGGCGCGCCGCGCGCGCTCTTTGTCCAGACTGATGTCGCCGATCCTGCTTCGGTCGAGGCCTTGGCGAAAGTCGTCGCGGAAATGTTCGGTGCACCCCACGCCGTGGTCAACTGCGCCGGGATCCTGCAGAGCGGCAAGCATGTGCTCGATCAGGACCTCGACGAGGACGAGCGGATGTGGCGCATCAATTATCGCGGCACGCTACTCGGCTGCCAGGTGTTCGGCCGGCTGATGTCGGCGGCCGGACGGGGCGCGATCCTCAATGTCGGCTCGCTTGCCTCATTCGCGCCGCTCTCGCTGCCGGCCTACACGCCCGGAAAGCACGCGGTCCTGGCGCTGACACAGATGCTGGCCGCCGAGCTCGGCCCGCATGGCGTTCGCGTCAATGCCGTGGCGCCGGGCTACACGCTTTCCGACGGACTGAAGGCGAAGATCGCCAAGGGCGAGCGCAACCCGGAAGCCATCCAGGCAACCACGGCGCTGCGCCGCTTCGTCGAACCGCGCGACGTCGCCGAGGCGGCCCTGTTCCTCTGTTCCGGCCGCGCCGCGTCGATCACCGGCGTCACGCTTCCGGTCGACGCCGGCTGGCTCGTCCAGGCGCCCTACGCGCAATATTTGCAAGGCAATCCCATCCGGCAAACGCCGGCAATCTGAGAGGCATTCCGTGAGCGATATCCACCGCTTCGATTTCGACACCCGTATCCATCACGGCGTCATCCACAACGGCACGCTCTACCTCACCGGCCAGGTCGCCCGGCCGGGACAGTCCGCGGCCGACCAGATGCGCGAGGTGCTCGGCAAGATAGATGCGCTGCTCGCCAAGGCGGGCACCGACAAGACCCGCATCCTACACGTCCAGATGTGGCTGGACGACGTGCGCGATTTCGACGAGGTCAACACGGTGTGGGACGCCTGGATGCCAAAGGAACATGCACCGGCGCGCTCCTCCGGCGAAGGTCGGATGGCCAAGCCGGGCATGCTGGTCGAGTTGATCGTCACCGCGGCGGTTTGAATGGTCTTGCCGGTTCGGACATCATCCCGAATCTGAACTTGAACGGAAGGACCTAAATGACGAAGCGCAAGCCACTTTCCACCGTCGTGGCGGAGAGCCTGGCCGAAAAGATCCGCTCCGGACAGTTGCAGCCCGGCGAGCAATTGCCGACCGAAGCGGAGCTTTGCGCCGAGTATGATGTCAGCCGCACCGTCGTGCGAGAGGCGGTGGCGCGGCTGCGCTCGGACGGCATGGTGGTGCCGCAGCAAGGGCGCGGCATGTTCGTCAGCGAAACGCCGTCTCCGCGCAATTTCTCCATCCCGGACGAAGCGCTGCGGACCCTACCGGAGACCATCGCCTTGCTCGAACTCAGGTTGAGCGTCGAAGTGGAATCGGCCGGGCTTTGCGCCGAGCGTCGCACCGACAAGGAAGCGGGCGACATCAGGGCCATGATGGATGAGATCGACTCCCAGCAGGCGGATCCCGCAGCCATCCAGATCCACTATGACTATGATTTCCACCTGGCCATCGCCAAGGCCGCGCGCAACGAGTTCATCCACGGCTTCCTTGCCTATCTCAGGCCGATGATCGTGCCGCGTTTCCAGCTTGGCTACGTCGTCGAGCCCGCTCTCAAGGACAGCTACTACGCGCGCATCCACGGCGAGCACGAAGCCATTGTCGATGCCATCGAAAAAAAGGACGGGAGCAAGGCCCGACAGGCCATGCGCAAACACCTGCAGAACAGCCTCGGACGCGTGCGCGCGCTGGCGAAAGCCTCCGGCGTCGAGGCGACCGACGCCGAACAGAAGGCGGCTGCGGCCTCGCTGTTCACCGAGATGAAAAGGCCGGTTACGACCGGCTGACAAGGCCGGCGGCTTACAATTCCGCGCGCCTTAAGCGGAGAAGAGCGCCGGGTGTTTTGCGAAAGCCATGTTTTTGCCAAACCGGACGGCCGGAAGCGCACCCCTTGTGCCGAAGACCTTGTTTTCCTTTGGTTTGCAGCGTTTGCGATCAGACCGCAAGCGTAGAACATTTCGAGCGCGGCGAGGGTTTTCGAAAGTTTATCTTTCCTTTTTGCTGGTTTTCTTGGTTTCGCGGTGTCGGCAGAGGCCGCAAACTGACGCCAGGCAATCGGGAAAGCCCACGTGACAACAGCCTTCATCACCGGAGCGACAAGCGGCATAGGCCGCGCCATGGCGATAGCATTGAGCGATGCCGGCTACGACGTCTATGCGGTCGGCCGCAGCCAGGCCGCGCTCAAGGAACTGCAGGCCGAGCGGCCAGGCATCGTGCCGATCGCCGTGGACGTCACCGACCGCGAGGCGCTGGAATCGGTGCTGGCGGATCTCACCATCGACGTCCTGATCAACAACGCCGGCATCATGCCGCCGCTTGGCAATTTCGCCGACATGAAGATCGCCGACATCGACACCACGCTCGAGGTGAACCTCAGCGCGGCGATTCTGCTCACCCGCCTCGTCGTGCCGCAGATGCGCGAGCGGCAGTCGGGGCATATCCTGTTCACAGGCTCGGTCGCGGGCCATGCGGCGTTTTCCAATATCGCCGTCTATTCGGCCACCAAGGCGGCAATCTCCGGCTTTGCCGGCGCGTTGCGCGCCGACCTCTCGCAATACGGGATCCGAGTGACCGAAATCGTCGCCGGCCGTGTCGAGACACAGCTCTACAAGGACATCCTCGGCGTCGAGGCCCGCACGGCGATGTACGCCAGCAAAGTCGTGCAGCCGGATGACGTCGCCAGGATGGTGGTCGGCGTGCTTGCGCTCCCCGCATGGGCCGACGTCACCCGTTTCGACATCATGCCGACCTGGCCCACTTCGCCGAGCGGCACCAAGTAAGGAAAACAGGCATGAAAGACCTTTCGGTTCTGATCGTTGGTGGCGGCGCCGGCCTCGGCGCGCTTCTGGTACGCATGGCGGTCGAAGCCGGCGCCGCAAAAATCGGCATCATCGACATCAACCTGGAGGCAGCCGAGAGCGCGCTCGCTCCTGCAAAGGCCAAGGGCCTGCCGACCGCGGCCGCGACCTGCGACATCCAGGTCGGCCCGCAGAGCCACGCCGCCTTCGACGCGATCGCGGCGAAGCTCGGCCGGGTCGACACGCTGATCAATTGCGCCGCCATCTATCCTCGCCGGCCGATCCTCGAAATCAACGACGCCGAGTGGGATGCCTCCAACGGCATCAACATCAAGGGTACCTATCACATGATGGTGGCCGCCGTGCGCCACATGCAGGCGCAGGAGCCGAAGGCCAACGTGCGCGGGCGGATCGTCAACCTGACGTCGGTCGACGCGTTCAAGGCGCATCCGCAGAACGCGCACTATGCCGCGACGAAGGCGGCCGTGGTCAGCCTTACGCGCTCCTTTGCCCATCACGTCGCAAAGGACGGGATCCTGGTGAATTCCGTGGCGCCGGCCGGCATGGCCACCGAGAAGGCCAAGGCGCTCGGCTTCCTGGAGGAACTCGCCAAGGCAAGCCCGCTCGGCCGCGGCGCCGAACCCACCGAGATCGCCGAATGGGTGCTGATGACCGGCGGACCGAAGAACACCTACATGACCGGCGAAAATGTAATCGTCTCAGGCGGTTACATCTACGCATGAACCAGTCTTCAGAAGCCGGCGGCATCTGAAAATACGGCAGTGCATGACCAACGGAGTCGCGAACGAAAGGAGGCGGACTTCACGATGACCGGCAAGCTTCGCCTTCCTTCGCTCAACGCGCTCCGCGTCTTCCACGCCGTCGCCCAACACAAGAGCTTCCGGCAGGCAGCCGACGAACTCCTGGTGACGCCGCAGGCGGTCGGACAGCAGATCAAGCTGCTTGAAGACACGCTCCAGGTGACGCTCTTCGAACGCAAGGGCCGGTCGATCGAATTGACGGAGTCGGCGATCCTGCTTTCGCACTACGTCAAGGCCGGCTTCGACGAGTTTTCCGAAGGCGTTCGCCGCGTCACCAAGTCGAACTACCGCGACCGCATCAACCTCAATGCCAGCCCCTACTTCGCCACCCATTATCTGCTGCCGAGGCTCTCGCTGTTCCGCGAGATGTTGCCGGGTGCCGATCTGCGCCTGACCACCATGGTCGACCTGCCCGACTTCGGGCGCGACGACATCGATATGACGGTGCAATGGGGCTACGGCAATTGGCCGGATTACGAGACCACGCTCCTTGTGCCGGACCCGAAGATCATCTGCTGTACGCCCGCGATCGGCGAAAAGATCAAGTCGGCGCGTGACCTGACGAAGTTCACGCTGCTCGACACCGTCAAGTCGAAGCGGCTGTGGCCGGACATATTGCGGCACCTTGGCGTCGAGCTGACGGATGGCGACCGCAGCATCAGCTTCGACGACGCCGCGACCATGCGCAGGGCGACCCTGCAAGGCATCGGCGTCGGCCTGGTTTCCGTCATCGATGCCGAGGAGGACTTCCGCTCCGGCGCGCTGGTGGCGCCGATCGGCCGGGATGCCATCGCCGATATGCGGCCGGAGGAGGTCCCCGGCTTCTATCTGGTCGTCCCGCGCGGGCATCTGCGCGTGAAGGCGGTGGCCGCGCTGCATCGATGGCTGTCCCAAGAGGACTGGCGGAGCGACCTGAAGCTCTCCTTGCCGAAACCGACCCCGCTTTCCGACTGAGAAGCGGCTCAGAGACAGGGTCCCGAAGGCATCTTGCGGGGCTCCAACAACAAGAAACGGAACAACCTCAACAGTGGAGACAACAACCATGAACATGATCAAATGGGGGGCCGTAGCCATGGCCCTGGGCCTCGTTCACCTGGCGGCGCCCGCGCAAGCAGCCGGCGGCAAGACGCTGGACACCGTCAAGGCGCGCGGCATGCTCAACTGCACCGGCCATGACGGTTCCTATCTCGGCTTTGCCGAGGTGGACGACAAGGGCAACTGGAAGGGCATGGACATCGACCTCTGCCGGGCGGTGGCCACCGCCGTGTTCGGCGACCCGGCGAAGCTGAAGATCGTGCCGATCAGCTGGGCGCAGCGTTGGCCGTCGCTGCAGTCGGGCGATGTCGACATCATCATCAAGGCGTCCGGTGGCACACTCAGCCGAAACACGGAACTCGGCCTGCAATTCTCGTCGTCCTATTATCTCGGGACGACCAAGGTGATGGCGCACAAGGAGCTGAACCTGAAGTCGCTCAAGGACGCCAATGGCGGCACCATCTGCATTCCCGCCGGCACCTCGCAGGAGCAGCAGGTGGCGGCTTACGCGCAGAAGATCGGCATCAAGCTCGAGCCGGTGGTCATCGAAAAGACCGAAGAACTCGAACAGGCCTATTTCTCGGGACGCTGCGACCTCTATGCGCAGTGGGGACCGGTGCTCGCCATCGCGCGCGCCGCGAAAGGCAAGGTCGAAGATCATGTCATCCTGCCCGACGTGCTCGCCGTCGAGCCTGAAGTCATGATCGTGCGCCAGGGCGACGACAACTGGTTGAACATCGCCAACTGGACGCTCACCGCGCTGACCTTTGCCGAACAGGAAGGCATCAACTCCAAGAACGTCGACGAGATCAAGGCAAAGCCGACCTCGCCGCAGGTCGCCAAGTTCCTCGGCGTCACGCCCGGCATGGGCAAGGGCCTCGGCCTTCCCGACGACTGGGCCTACAATGTGATCAAGAAGGTCGGCAACTACGGCGAGATCTTCGATCGCGACCTTGGCAAGGAGTCGCCCTACAAGATGGACCGTGAGTTGACCAACCTCTGGAACAAGGGCGGCGTCCTGTTCCCGCTGGTGATCGACTGATCCCTCTCTGACGCACCTCGCTGCAAGCCCCGCCCGGTTCCCGCCGGGCGGGGCGGCGACAATTCGGGAAAGATCCTGATGATCCGCCTGCTGAGAAATCAGAAGGTCCGCAACGCGCTGTTGCAGGTCCTCTACGTCGGTACGCTTGCCGGGCTGGTCCTGGCTTGCGCCTTGATCGCGCGGCGGAACCTCGCCGAGCAAGGCATCACGTCCGGTTTCGACTTTCTGTTCAAGTCCACGGGTTGGGATGTCACCTTCTCGCTGCTGCCGGTCACCGCGAACGATCCCTACTGGTGGTACTTCCTCATCGGAATCATCAACACGCTTTTCCTGGGAAGTGTCGGGCTGATCCTGGCGACCATCGTCGGGACGATCGTCGGACTGGCGCGGACCTCGTCCAACGAACTCGCGCAATTGCTCGGCCGCACCTATGTCGACATTTTCCGCAACATCCCGCTGATCCTCCAGGTCTTTTTCTGGTACGCGGTCATCACACACCTGCCGACGCCGCGCGCCGCGCATGAAGCCTGGGGTTTTCTGCTCACCAGCCGCGGCCTCTACATGCCGGTTCCCAACGTCAGCGGCACTGCACTGTCGGGCGCCATATTGGCTCTGATCGCCGCCGCCGCAATTCCGGTCTGGCTGGGAAGCACGGCGCGTCTCAGCCGACCGGTCGGCGAGCGGTTCGGCGTCCAGTTTGCGGGCGCGGCGGCAGCACTGGCTTGCGCGGCCGTCATCCTGGCCCTCGGCCGCCAGCCGGACGCGCCGCTGCTCGACTTCCCGGCGCTGCAAGGTCTCAACCTGAGGGGCGGCCTGCGCATCCCGCCGGAGTTTTCCGCTCTAGCCATCGCCATTGCCATCTATGGCGGATCCTACATCGCGGAGATCGTGCGCGGCGGCTTCAAGGCCGTCGGCAAAGGACAGACGGAGGCGGCGCTCTCGCTGGGGCTCAGCCCCTGGCGCGTCTTCACCCTGGTGCGGCTGCCTCTGGCGCTTCGCGCCATGCTGCCAATCCTTGCCAACCAGTATGTCTGGCTGATGAAGGCGACCACGATGGGCATCGCCGTCGGCTTTGCCGATTTCTTCATGATCGTGGCGCTGACGATCAACCATTCCGGCCAGACCATCGAGGCGATCGGCATCCTGATGGCGGGCTTCCTGACCATCAATCTCAGCCTCGCCGCCATCTTCAACCGTATCAACAAGGCCATTGCCCTCAAGGGCAATCAACTGAGGGGGTGAAAGCATGGAGATGGTCATTGTCGCTCCCCCTGCCCCAGGCAAACTCGAGGACCTGAAGCGCCGCTTCTTCGCGACGCCGTTGCAGGCGATCCTGTCGCTGATCTCGCTGACGATCATGGTTTACCTGGCTTGGAAACTGCTCAACTGGGCGGTCTTTTCGGCCGTCTTCACCACCACCGGCGGACCGGAAGCCTGCCAGGCAGCCGCCGGCGCCTGCTGGTCGGTCATCGCGGCGAGATGGCGGATCATCCTCTTCGGTCTCTATCCCTATGAGGAGCAGTGGCGCTCCGCACTGGCCTGCGTGAGCGTGGTGGTCATGACGGTGCTGAGCTGCATTCCGGCCTTCTGGACCGGACGCCGCATCACGCTCGTGTGGGGGATCGGAACCGCGCTCTTTTATGTGCTGATGAAGGGTGGCGTGCTCGGCCTGCCCTATGTCGGCGAGGAGACCTGGGGCGGGTTGGCGCTGACGCTGTTCATCTTCGTCACGACTTGCCTGATCGGCTTCCCGCTGGCGATCTGCCTGGCGCTGCTGCGTCGCTCCGAGCTGCCCTGGATTTCGCGAACCACCGGATTGATCATCGACGCGGTCCGTTCGCTGCCGCTGATCTCGATCCTGTTCACCTTTGCCATCGTGCTGCCTTTCGCCATGCCGCAATGGCTGGTGGGCGACAAGCTCTATAGGGTCATCGTCGGTTCGGCCTTGTTCTTCTCGGCCTATCAGGCCGAGATCGTGCGAGGCGGCATGCAGGGCGTTCCGACGGGACAGGAGGAAGCCGCCATGGCGCTCGGCATGAGCTACTGGCAGCGCATCAGCCGCATCCTCCTGCCCCAGGCCATGCGCAACGCGCTTCCGGCGACGATCAACCAGTTCGTCATCTCGTTCAAGGAAACCTCGCTGGTGGTCATCGTCGGCTTCTTCGAGATCCTGGCGTCCGGCAATGCCGCCTACGGGACTGGCGAATGGCGCTTCGCCTATGTCGAGGTCTACGCCTTCATCGCCTTCATCTATTTCGTCTTCGTCTTCAGCCTCTCCCGCTACGGCGCCTTCCTTGAGCGCCGCATGTCGGTCGGCGAAAGGTAAGGGCCGCGCCAATGATTTCGACGCAACCTACAGGCCCTGCGGTCCGGATCGAGAATCTCGACAAATATTATGGCTCGTTCCACGCGCTGCGGAACGTGAACCTTTCGGTCGAGCGGGGCGAAAAGATCGTCATTTGCGGTCCCTCGGGCTCTGGCAAATCCACCATGATCCGCTGCATCAACCGGCTCGAGCAGCACAATGGCGGCCGCATCACCGTGCTCGGCACCGAACTCGACGACGACGTCGGCAACATCGACGGTATCAGGCGCGAAGTCGGCATGGTGTTCCAGCACTTCAACCTGTTCCCGCACATGACCGTGCTGGAGAACTGCATGATCGCGCCGATGATCGTACGCAAGCAGCCGCGCGCGGAGGTTGAGGCAACGGCCCAGCGTTATCTGGAGAAGGTGCGCATCCCGGAGCAGGCGATGAAGTTCCCCGGCCAGCTCTCCGGCGGGCAGCAGCAGCGTGTGGCGATCGCACGCGCGCTTTGCATGCAGCCGCAGATCATGCTGTTCGACGAGCCGACCTCGGCGCTCGACCCGGAAATGATTTCGGAAGTGCTGGACGTCATGGTGACGCTTGCTTCGGAGGGCATGACGATGATCTGTGTCACCCATGAGATGGGTTTCGCGCGCCGTGTCGCCGACCGGGTGATCTTCATGGATGCCGGCGAGATCGTCGAAGAGGCGCCGCCGGAAGAGTTCTTCACCGCTTCGCGGAGTGAGCGCACGCGGCAATTCCTATCGCAAGTGCTGGGCCATTGAGCCATAAGATCCAGCCGCAGTTCACACAGGTAAGCCATGGCCGATCCGACAGTCGCATTGCAGGAGATTCTCGGCCCGAAAGGCTGGCTTACCGGCGTCGACGCCCTGCCCTACCAGCGCGACTGGCTCGACCGTTACGGCGTCGCGCCCCTGGGCGTTGCCAGGCCGGCCAGCACGGCCGAAGTCGCGGCAGTCGTCACGGCATGCAGCGAGGCGGGCCTTGCCGTGGTCCCGCAAGGCGGCAACACCGGGCTGTGCGGCGGCGCCGTTGCCGGGCAGCCGAATGCGGTGATCGTCTCGCTTTCCCGAATGACTGCGATCGGCAAGCCGGACGCCGACAGCGGATCGATCCTGGTCGAGGCAGGCGTGGTGCTCGCCGCGCTGCACGAGGCGCTGGAGCCGCACGGCCTTATGTTCCCGATGCATCTCGGCGCGGAAGGCAGTGCCCGCATCGGCGGCCTGATCGGCACCAATGCCGGCGGCAGCCAGGCATTCCGTTATGGGATGATGCAGGATCTTGTTCTCGGCCTGGAAGTCGTGACGCCGGACGGCGCGGTGTGGGACGGCCTGCGCGCCGTGCAGAAGGACAATGCCGGCTATCAGTTGCGCAAGCTGTTTTGCGGCGCTGAAGGCACGCTCGGCATCGTCACGCGTGCGGTGCTTCGGCTCTACCCAACACCAAGGCAGCAGGCGAGCGCCCTTCTGGTGATGGCTGATTTTGCCGCCGCCGTTTCGTTCGGCGCCTTTCTGCGCGCCGAAGCCGGAGAGTTCCTTTCAGGCCTCGAATTCTTCTCCGATATCGGCCTGACACTGGCGCTCAAGCATCTGCCCGATCTTGCCTATCAATTGGACACCAGGGGTGATGTCTATCTGCTCGTCGAACTGGCCTCCGGCTCGACGCGTATTCCCCTGGATGAAATCCTCAGTTCGGCGTTGGAATGGGGTATGGAGCAAGGTCACGTCATCGATGGGGCGGTTGCCACGTCGGGCGCACAGCGGGCGCAATTCTGGCGGCTGCGCGAGGAACAGCCCGAGGGGCAGCGGCTGGAGGGCGCGCAACTCAAGCACGACATCTCGGTGCCGCCGGGCGCCATCGCCAGCTTCATCGAAGCCGGCGCGGGGCTCTGCGGCGATATTCTACCCGGCGTGCGGATCAACCCGTTCGGACATCTCGGCGACGGCAACATTCACTACAATCTATCGCCGCCGGAAGGCCGCACCGATTTCGAAGGCAAGGCGGCGGAGTTCGCAGCAGCGCTGGCGGCGCTCGCCACGAAGATAGGGGGCAGCTTCGCGGCCGAGCATGGGCTCGGGCGCGCCAAGATCGCGATGGCCGAGCAGAACCGGAGCTTCGTGGAGCGTGACCTCATGGCGCGGCTGAAGCAGGCGCTCGATCCGCTGCGCACGATGAACCCCGGTGTTTTGGTGCAAACAGCACAGTAAAGAAAAACTTTCGAATAGTCCGCATTTCTTGATTTCGCCTCGACCGGCCACAGTGCAGGTATAGTTGCGAAGGGCAGGCTCGGTCCGCCTGTCGCCAGTTTGAGAGGATGTCGAAGCATGGTCCGCAACGGCGGTCACCTTCTTGTCGAATGCCTGATCGCCTTGGGCGCGACCAAGAGCTTCGGCGTTCCCGGCGAATCCTATCTGGCCGTCCTCGACGCGCTGCACGATACCCAAGGCAAGCTGGACTATGTGCTGTGCCGCAACGAAGGCGGCGCGGCCTTCATGGCCTCCGCTTACGGCAAGCTGACCGGTTCGCCGGGCATCTGCTTCGTCACGCGCGGCCCCGGCGTGACCAATGCCGGTATCGGCGTGCATACAGCCATGCAGGACAGCTCGCCGATGATCCTCTTCGTCGGCCAGGTCGGCACCGATATGAAAGGGCGCGAGGCCTTCCAGGAAATCGACTACCGGGCAGTGTTCGGAACCGTGGCGAAATGGGCGGTCGAGATCGACGACGTTGCACGCCTGCCCGAAATCGTCGCCCGCGCCTGGACCACCGCGCTCACCGGACGGCCGGGCCCGGTCGTCGTCGCGCTGCCGGAAGACATGCTCACGACGGCGACAGACGCCCGGCCGCTCAGCGGACCGGCGTCGATTTTTGAAGCTGCGCCCAGTCAGGATGCGGTCGCATCGGCGCTCGGGTTGCTGTCCTCCGCGCAGAAGCCGGTCCTGCTGATGGGCGGCGCCAATTGGTCGGCCGAAGGTCGCGCCGCGCTCCAGGCTTTCGCCGAAGCCTCCGGCATCCCCGTCGTGGCAGCCTTTCGCTATCAGGACCAGTTCGACAACAATTCGCCGGTCTTCGTCGGCGAAGCCGGCGTCGGCATGGTGCCCCATGTCAAGAACCTGATCCGCGACGCCGATGTGATCCTTGCCGTCAATGTGCGCTTCGGCGAGATGACGACCGACGGCTACACGCTGCTGGAAGTCCCGGAACCGCGCCAGAAGCTGATCCATGTGCATGGTTCCGACCGCGAGATCGGCAAGATCTATGTACCGACGATCGGCATCCACGCCGGCCCGAACGCGTTCGCAAAGGCTCTCACCCCGATTGAAGGAAGTTGGGCCGATTGGCGCGCGGCGGCGCGCAAGGCTTACGAAGGAACGTTCGCCGCGCCGGTGCAGCCGGGCCCGGTCGACATGGTCGCGGTCAGCGCCTGGCTGCGCCAGAACCTGCCGGGTGACGTCATCCTCACCAATGGCGCCGGCAATTTCACCGTATGGCCGAACAAGTTCTTCAAGTTCGGACCGCAAGCCCGCCTGCTTGCTCCGCAATCCGGCGCCATGGGCTACGGCCTGCCGGCGGCGATCGCGGCCAAGGTCGCGCACCCTCGGCGCACGGTGGTCTGCTTCGCCGGCGACGGCGACTTCCAGATGAACTGCCAGGAACTCGGGACCGCCATGCAGGCCGGAGCGCAGCCGATCGTGCTCATCATCAACAACGGCATCTACGGCACGATCCGCGCGCATCAGGAGCGTAACTATCCCGCGCGCGTTTCCGGCACCTCGCTTGAGAATCCCGACTTCGTGGCGCTGGCAAAAGCCTATGGCTTCCACGCCGAGCGGGTCGAATCCACCGGGGATTTCGCGGCGGCTTTCGAAAGGGCGCTGAAGTCCACGACGGGCGCTGTCCTCGACATCGCCGTTTCGCCCGAAGCGCTCACGCCCCGGCAAACCCTCTCCCAGATGCGCGACGCCGCGCTCGCTTCGCAGAAGGCCAAGGCATGACCTCCAGAACTGACGACATCCGCCTCGGCGCGGACATCGGCGGCACCTTCACCGACATCGCCCTCGACGTACGGGGAGAGATGTTCTCGACCAAGGTGCTGACCAACTATTCCGCGCCCGAGCAGGCGATCCTCGACGGCATCGTTGTCGTCACTCGGGACGCCGGAATCACGCCCGCCGAGATCGGCATCATCATCCATGGCACGACGCTCGCCACCAACGCGCTCATCGAGCGTCGCGGCGCGAAGACGGCGCTGATCACGACGGAAGGGTTCCGCGACGTGATCGAGATGCGGACGGAGAACCGCTTCGAGCAATATGATCTGAACCTGAGGCTGCCGACGCCGCTGATCCCGCGAGAGGATCGCTTCACGGTCAAGGGCCGTATCGGCGCTGAAGGTCAGGAATTGCAGGCGCTCGACGAAGCAGCCCTGGAGGAAATTGCCGGGCATATCGCGGCCGGCGGGTTCGGCTCGGTGGCGATCGGCTTCATCCATGCATACGCCAATCCCGCCCACGAGCGCCGAGCGCGCGAGATCCTCTCGAAGAGGCTCAGCGTTCCGATTTCGATCAGCGCCGAAGTCTCGCCGCAGATGCGCGAGTTCGAGCGCTTCAACACGGTCTGCGCCAACGCCTATGTGCGGCCGCAGATGGCCGACTATCTCGCCCGCCTGCAGACGCGCCTGAAGGACATGGGCGCCGAGTGCCCTGTCTTCATGATCCATTCCGGCGGCGGGCTGATCTCGGTCGAAACGGCCTCGGAATTTCCTGTACGGCTGGTCGAATCCGGCCCCGCGGGCGGCGCCATCTTCGCCGCCGACATTGCCAGCCGCTTCGGCCTGGAAAAGGTCGTCTCCTACGACATGGGCGGCACCACCGCGAAGATCTGCCTGATCGAGGACTATGCGCCGCGCACGGCTAGAACTTTCGAAGTGGCGCGCACCTACCGCTTCTCGAAGGGCTCCGGCATGCCGATCTCCATTCCGGTGATCGAGATGATCGAGATCGGCGCCGGCGGCGGTTCCATAGCCTGGGTCGACGCAATGGGCCGCATCCAGACCGGACCCGAGAGCGCGGGATCCGAGCCGGGTCCAGCCTGCTACGGACGCGGCGGCAAGCGTCCGGCGATCACCGATGCGGACCTTGTGCTTGGCAAGCTCGATCCGGACAACTTCGCCGGCGGCGCGATCAAGCTCGACGCGGCGGCATCCGAGCAGGCCATCCTGCGAGACGTCGGCGAGCGGCTGTCGCTCGACGCGATGTCGACGGCCTTCGGCATCTGCGAGGTGGTCGACGAGAACATGGCGAACGCCGCCCGCGTCCATGCCGTCGAAAACGGCAAGAACATCTCCGACAATCTGATGATCGCCTTCGGTGGCGCGGCACCGCTTCACGCGGCGAGGCTGTGCGAGAAGCTCGGCATCGACCAGTGCATCGTGCCGAGGGGCGCCGGCGTCGGCTCGGCCATCGGCTTCCTCAAGGCACCGTTCGGCTACGAAGCGCTGGCGTCGAAACTCACGCGCCTGTCCCGGTTCAAACCAGCCGAAGTCAACGCCCTGCTGGCCGACCTCAAGGCATCCGCCGAAGGCTTCGTGCGAACGGGCGCCAGCGGCAGCTTCGTCTGCGAGATCACCGCCTTCATGCGCTATGCCGGGCAGGGTTGGGAAATCCCGGTGCAGCTATCGGACGAACCGTTCGGCGACGATGCCGTCACCAGCCTCAAGGCGCTGTTCGAGGCAAGCTATCAACGCTTCTTCGGCCGCGCCATCGAAGGGCTCGACGGGTTGGAGATCGAGATCGTCACGTGGTCGGTCAAGGCGACCGACGTTCGGCCGGCCGTTACGCGGCACGAACTGACCAAGGGCAAGAAGACGAGCGAACCCACGACGACCCGTGCGGTCTTCGATCCGGTTAGCGGCGCACCCCGCAGCTACGGCATTGTCGAGCGCGACACGCTTTGCGCCGGCGATCACGTGGCCGGTCCCGTCGTCATCGTGGAACGTGAGACATCCACCGTAGTCACCACGAGCTTCGACGCCGTCATCCAGAGCGATGGCGCGATCCTCCTGATCCGCAAAGGCAGCCAGGCATGAGCGACCCGGGCATGAACAGCATTGCCGAAATCCGCATGCAGGTCATGTGGAACCGGTTGATCTCGGTGGTCGAGGAACAGGCGCTGACGCTTCTGCGCACGGCCTTCTCGACCTCCGTGCGTGAATCCGGCGACCTCTCGGCCGGCGTCTTCGACCCGCGCGGCCAGATGCTGGCGCAGGCGGTCACCGGCACGCCGGGCCACGTCAACACCATGGCCGAAGCCGTGCTGCATTTCATGAACGAAATCCCGCGCGACACCATGTTCGAAGGCGACACCTACGTCACCAACGATCCGTGGCAGGGTACCGGCCATTTGCACGACATCACGATGGTGTCACCGTCCTTCCTGAACGGCGAGCTGGTGGCCTTCTTCGCCTGCACGGCGCATGTCGTCGATGTCGGCGGGCGCGGCTTCGGCGCCGACGGCAAGTCGGTCTATGAGGAAGGCATCCAGATTCCGATCATGAAGTTCGCGGAAAAGGGCAAGGTCAATCTCGACCTCGTCCGCATCCTGCGCGCCAATGTCCGCGAGCCGAACCAAGTCGTCGGCGATTTCTATTCTTTAGCCGCCTGCAACGAGGTCGGTCACCGCCGCCTGGTCGACATGATGAAGGAGATCGGCCTGGCATCGCTGGATGGGCTCGGCGACTTCATCTTCTCGCGCACCCGCGACGCCATGCTGGAGCGCATCAAGGCGCTGCCGAAAGGAAGCTGGTCGAACGAGCTGGTGACGGACGGATATGACGAGCCGGTCAAGCTGGCCGCCACGGTTTCGGTCCGTGACGACCATGTCGAAGTGGACTTCACCGGCACCGATCCGATGAGCCGCTGGGGCATCAACTGCCCGATCATCTACAGCAAGGCCTATGCCTGCTATGCCCTGAAATGCGTGGTCGCGCCGGACATCCCGAACAATGCCGCCTCGCTCGCCTTCTTCACCGTGTCTTCGCCGGTCAACATCCTGAATGCGGTGCGGCCCGCGCCCGTGGCGCTGCGCCATATCTTCGGCCACATGGTTCCCGATCTCGTGCTCGGCGCGCTCTCTCAGGCGCTTCCCGGCAAGATCCTCGCCGAAGGCGCCGGCGCGCTGTGGAACATCCACATCTCGGCTCGCCCGGCCGCAGGCATGTCCGGCCGCCGCGCCGAAGTGCTGATGTTCAATTCCGGCGGCATGGGCGCCCGACCCGAACTCGACGGATTGTCAGCGACGGCATTCCCGTCAGGCGTCCATACGATGCCGATCGAGGCGACGGAGCACACCGGCCCGATCGTGATCTGGCGCAAGGAGCTTCGCCCGGACTCCGGCGGCGATGGCGAGTTCCGCGGCGGCCTCGGGCAAATCATCGAGATCGCCGCGACCGAAGGCCACGAGTTCGACTTCTCCGCCATGTTCGACCGCGTGAACCACCCGCCGAGCGGGCGCAATGGCGGCAAGCCCGGCGTCGCCGGCGTGGTCAAGCTGGATGACGGCACGAAGATGCGCCCCAAGGGCTGGCAGCACGTGCCCGCGGGCCGCACATTGATCCTCGAGCTGCCGGGCGGCGGAGGCTATGGCGACCCGGCCAAGCGCGGCGCCGCTGCACGAGCCAACGACCGATCCAAGGGATACATCTCGGAGAACGACTGATGAGCTATGTTGCTTCGCGCCTGTCGGTGGTCAAGCCTTCCGCCTCGATGGCTGCGTCCCAGGCCGCCAAGGCGCTGCGCGCCAAGGGCGTGGACGTGATCGACCTTGGTTTGGGCGAGCCCGATTTCCCGACTCCGCTCCACATCATCGACGCCGCCCATTTCGCGGCCAAGGCCGGACAGACGCTCTACACCGCCGCAGCCGGCACGGCTGAGGTGCGTGAGGCCGTGGCAGGAAAGTTCCGCCGCGAGAACGGACTGGACTACACAGCCGACGACATCGTGGTGGCGAACGGCGCCAAGCAGATCATCTTCAACGCGCTGATGGCGACAGTGGAGCCCGGTGACGAGGCGATCCTGCCGGCGCCCTACTTCGTCTCCTATCCGGAGATGGTGAAGCTGCTTGGCGGCACGCCTGTCGTTGTCGAGTGCCCTGAGACCACCGGGTTCCGGCTGACGCCTGCTCTGCTGGAAAAGGCGATCACACCAAGAACCAAGTGGCTCTTCCTCAACATGCCGGGCAATCCTTCCGGCGCGGTCTATTCGCACTCCGATCTGAAGGCGCTGGGAGCCGTGCTGGCGAAGCACCCGCATGTGCTCATTCTCTCGGACGAGATCTACGAGCACATCCTGTTCGACGGGCGCGAATTCGTTTCTTTTGGAAAGGCTTGCCCAGAACTCAAGGACCGCACGCTGATCGTCAACGGCGTCTCGAAATCCTATGCGATGACCGGCTGGCGCGTCGGCTACGCGGCGGGACCGGCGCCGCTCGTCAAGGCAATGTCGACGATCCAGAGCCAGTCCTGCACCTCGGTGTGCTCGATCGCGCAGGCGGCGACCGTCGCCGCGCTCAACGGCCCGCAGGATGAGGTCGCTCGCTTTCGGCAAGCCTTCGAGGCCCGCCGCGACCTCGTCGTCGACGGTATCCGCAAGATCAATGGCCTGACACTTTCACCGCCGGAAGGCGCGTTCTACGCCTATATCGGCTGCGCCAGCCTGATCGGCCGCAAGACGCCCAAGGGCGACGTGCTGGAGGACGACACTGCGGTGGCGAAGTATCTGCTGAGTGAGGGCCGCGTGGCGTCGGTGCCCGGCGTCGCCTATGGACTTTCACCCTATTTCCGTATTTCGACGGCGACCGGGGAAGACGTGCTGGCTGAGGCGATCTCGCGGATCAACGCCGCCGTCGCGCAAGTGGAGTAGAGAATGCCGCATTACGAACGCATCCTGATCACCGGCGCCGCTGGCCGGCTTGGCTCGCAACTGCGCAAGGGGCTGGTGCCGCTCGCAGGCAAGATCCGCCTGGCAGGGCGCGAGCCTTTCGGCGATCTTGCCCCTCACGAGGAAGAGGCGGTCTTCGACCTCGCCGACATGGACGCGACGATCGCGGCGACCAGGGACTGCGACGCAATCGTGCATTTCGGCGGCGCTCCGCTCGAATGCAAATGGCAGACAATCCTCGATTCCAGCATCCGCGGCTCCTACCACATCTACGAAGGCGCCCGGAAACATGGCGTCAAGCGCGTCATCTACGCCTCGTCGGTGCATGCGATCGGCTATCACGAGGTCGAGGCGCATATCGGCGTCGACGCGCCGGTGCGGCCGGACAGCCTCTATGGCGTGTCGAAGAATTTCGTCGAAAGCCTCAGCCGGCTCTACTGGGACAAGTTCGGCATCGAAACCGCTTGCCTGCGCATCTTCTCGTCCTTCCCCGAGCCGGCCGACCGCCGCATGCTATGGTCGTACCTTTCATTCGATGATTGCGTTCGCTTGGTCGAGGCGGCGCTGACCGCCCCGCGCGTCGGCCACACAATCTCCTTCGGCATCTCGGACAATAAGGTGAAGACGGTCGACAACAGCGGAGCGAACCACCTGGGTTTCATCCCGCAAGACAGCGCCGAACCCTTCCGCGCCGCCGTCGAGGCCAAGACCCCCGTTCCCGATCCGAAGCGGCCATCGGTGAAGTATCTCGGCGGCTGGTTCTGCGAGCTCGGCCACCCGGACGACGAGCCGGCTTGACGCCGGCTCATCGGCAATGGCGGCAGCACCGCTTCAGACTTCCGTGACGAACTTAGTCCGCAGGTAGGCCTCCAGACCTTCGATCCCGGATTCCGATCCGTAGCCGGATTCGTTGACGCCGCCGAAAGGGGTCTCCGGCGTCGACACCATCATATGGTTGACGCCGACTAAGCCGGCATCAAGGGCCAGCTCGCTCTTCTGGGCAAGCGCCAAGTCGCGTGTGAACACGAAGGACGCCAGCCCGTAAGGAAGCGAGTTTGCACGCTCGATCACTTCGTCGAAGCTCGAGAAAGTGGTCGCGGGGGCGATCGGGCCGAACGGCTCTTCCGACATGATGCGCGCCGTATCGGGGACATCCCGCAGCAGCGTCGGTTCGTAGAAATATCCCGTGTTGCCACGACGCCGGCCGCCGGCGACCACCATGGCCCCATGAGACTGCGCGTCGGCGACGAAGCCGTCCATCGCTTCAAGGCGGCGCGGTGCGATCATCGGCCCCATCTGGACGCCCTCCTCGAGGCCGTTGCCGATCTTCAGGCGATTGGCGCGATCGGCGAAGCCTGAGAGGAAGGGTTCGTAGACCGCTTCATGGATGTAGAAGCGCGTCGGCGACGTGCAGACCTGCCCGGCATTGCGGAACTTGAAAGTCACCAGCGTGTCGAGCGTCTTTTCGAGATCGGCGTCCTTGTGGACGATCACCGGCGCATGGCCTCCGAGTTCCATCGTGCAGCGCTTGAGCGTATCCGCCGCCTGCTTCTGCAACAGCTTCCCGACGGCCGTCGAGCCAGTCAACGACACTTTCTTGATGATGGGCGATGCCAGCAGATAGCTGGACACCTCCGACGGAACACCGAAAACGATGTTGAGCACGCCGGCGGGCAGTCCCGCCTCCTGGAAGCAGCGGGCCATTGCGACCGCGGTACCGGGCGTCTCTTCGGCCGGCTTCAGGATGATCGAGCAGCCGGCGCCCAGCGCACCGGCGATTTTGCGGATGGTATTGCTGGCGGGAAAGTTCCAGGCGGCGAAGGCGGCCACCGGCCCGACCGGCTCCTTCAGGACCATCTGGCGGACGCCGGGCAACCTGGCGGGCACTATGCGGCCATAGGCGCGCTTGCCTTCCTCGGCGTACCACCGCGTGGCATCCGCGGCGAACTGGACTTCGCCGGTGGCTTCCGCCAGCGACTTGCCGTTCTCCATGGTCAATACCCGGGCGATCTCGGCCTTTCGCTGCTCGATCAGATCGGCGGCTTTTGACATGATCACCCAGCGCTGCTGCGCCGTCATTGCCTTCCATGTTTTGAAGCCTTGAGCTGCCGCGGTCAGCGCCTCGTCCAGGTCCGCGACACTGGCGTGAGGGACTTCGGCGAGGACTTCCTCGTTGGCGGGATTGATCAGCGGCTCCGATTTTCCTTCGGAGCCTCCCCGCCACACACCGGCGATCAGCAGCTCGACCTTTTCCGAATACATTGTCCGTTCTTCCTCTTGATCCTGACCGCCCTGAACAGCGCCACGCCGAATGCGTGCGTTCCCTGACGAGCGCCCTCAGCAATTTCCGCAGAGGGCGCTTGACTTGTATGCTGTATACAATATGGTGTCGACATGATTTTGCAACGATTTCCGAAACTGGCAGCCGCCATCCCCGAAAGCCTCGCCGAAATGCTGGAGGAGGAGATCATCCTGGGGCGCCTGAAATCCGAGGAGCGGTTGACGGAAGAGTTCGTCGCCGACCGTTACGGCGTCAGCCGCTCACCCGTTCGCGAAGCGCTGCGCCTGCTGGAGCGCGATGGCCTCGTCATCCGCGAGGCACGGCGCGGGATTTGGGTCGCGCCAATGTCGCAACGTGATTTCGACGAGGTCTATACTTGTCGGATCGCGCTTGAGGGCCTCGTCGCCCGTCAGGCTGCGGAATCCAGCGATGAGGAGCGCAAGAAAGAGTTCCGCGGCCTTCTGGTCGAGTTGAAGGAAGCCCAGGCCCGCAATGACGCCCGGCAGTTCTTCACCGTCGATGTCCGCGGGTCGGCCCTGGTCTACGATCTGGCCGCCAATCGCACGTTGACCCGGCTGCTGCAGGGACTGGAGAAGCAGGCGCTGCGCTATCGCTTCCACGCTTACGAGCAGGACCCCAAGATCGTGAAATTGTCGCTGGACGATACGGCGCGCATCTACGATGCGATCACTGCCGGCGATGGCGAAGCATCGCAGGCGATGACGGAGAAGCTCATCCGCGAGATCTGGCAAAGCATGCGCGAAAAGGTTCGCGACTACTTCGGTCAGTGACTGCCATGGTCGTGTTCAACGCATCCTTTTCCGTTGTCGATAGCCACACCGCCGGGCATCCGACACGCGTGATTTTCAGCGGCATTCCCCGGCTCGATGGTCGAACTGTGCGAGAGCGCCGCGACGATTTTCGCAACCGTTTCGACGATTTGCGCACCGCCCTCCTGCATGAGCCGCGCGGTCACGCCGCAATGGTGGGGCTCGTTCCCGTGCAGTCCGATGTGGCGGACTACGGCGCGTTCTTCATCTCGTCATACGTCTATCTCGACATGTGCGGTCACGGCACGATCGGCTTTGCCAAGACGCTCGCCTTCACGGGGCAGATCGGCCCATCGACGGGAAACAGCTTCACGCTCGAGACGCCGGCAGGCGTCGTCACCGTCGGACTTGTCTGGAACGAGAGCGGCGCGCTGGAAACGGTGCGCCTCAAGAATGTGCCCAGTTACGTAGGCTTGGAGGGGCTTGAGGTCGACGTTGTCGACATCGGCAAGGTTCGGACCGATATCGTCTATGGCGGCATGTGGTATGCCCTCGTCGACGCAGCGCAACTGGGACTGGAGCTTGCCCCGGATCGAGCGTCGCAGCTGATGCTCAAGGGCTCCGCCATCAAGAAGGCTACCAAGGAGGCGATCTCCGGCATGCCGCTTTTTGCCGGCGCGGCAGCGCCGAGCGTCCTCTTCTACGCAGCCGATACGCCTGACAGCGCGACGCATTTCCTGGTGCTTGAAACGAACAAGTACGATCGCTCGCCTTGCGGCACCGGAACGTCGGCCCGCCTGGCGCACCTTCTGCACACGGGCGCCCTTCGGCCCGATCAGGTCTATCGCGCCCGCAACATATTCGGCATCCCGTTCGAAGCCCGCCTTTCCGAAACGGTCAAGGTTGGGGAGCGGGAGGCCGCAATCGTCGAGATCGAAGGCAGCGCCTTCATCACCTCGGCGCAGACAATCTTCTTCGAAGCGGATGATCCGCTCTCGAAGGGATTCCTCAGTCGTTAACAACCCAACCACAAGAAAAGGGGAACGTCATGATTTCGTTCAACTTCAGCAAGCTATTCGCGGCGGCGACCGTCGCGCTCTCCCTTCTCGCGGCGCCGGTGGCGGCGGTCGCGGATGACAATCCGTCGGCCGTGCTCGACCAGATCCGCGCCTCCGGTGTTCTCAAGGCGCCCGTCATGGTCGGCGAGGAGCCCGGCTACATCAAGGACCCAGCGACCGGTCAATGGAGCGGCTTCTACGTGGAATTCCTCACCGAGATCGCCACCGAGCTCGGCGTCAAGCTGCAGCCGGTTGAGACGACCTGGGGCAATCTTGCCGCCGACTTCCAGGCCAACAAGATCGACATCGCCATCGGCGTCAATCCGAACCCGAAGCGCGGCCTCGTGGTCGACTATTTGTGGGAACCGCTGTTCACCGATGCGTGGGCCGTGCTGACTCCCGTGGGCAAGCCGGTCAAGACCTGGGCCGAGCTCAACGATCCGTCCAAGACGGTGGTCGTCCAGAAGGGCTCGACGATGCAGATCGTCGCCGAGGCGCTTCTACCCAAGGCGAAGATCACGCCGGTAGAAGATCGTGGACTCGCCCTGATGGAACTGCAGTCCGGACGCACGGACGGCGTCCTGCTGTCGATCTTCGACGCGCTGCAGGTTTCGGAAAAGAAGATCGGCGAGGTTTCCCTGCCTGAGCCGATCCTGCGCAACCCCGCAACGCTGGCCGTTGCCCGCAAGCCTGGCAATGCCGGCTACATCAACTTCCTGACCAACTGGATCGAGCAGCAGCGCTCGCTCGGCCAGGCACAGGGCAAGCTGGCGCGCGCCTGGGAGGCACGCGGCATCGATCTCTCCATCCTGCCCAAGGGTTTCAGCTTCTGATCGCTGATCCACACCAGGCTTGACCGCTTTCCGGAGCGGTCGAGCTTTTCTCGGCGCGTTCAGCTCCGCCGACGACACGAGCACTGATCATGTTTGATTTCACCGTACTGACCAACAACTGGCCCCTGCTCTGGGACGGCCTGCTGATGACGCTGTACTTCACCGTCATCACCATTCTGGCGGGCCTCGTCATCGGTTTGATCGTCGGCCTCATCCAGCTCAGCACCTTCCGGCCTCTCGTGCTGCTCGGCCAGATCTACGTCGAGTTCTTCCGCAACATACCGCTCTTGGTGACGCTGCTCTGGGTCTACTACGCCTTTCCGATCTTCGCCGGAGTCAACGTGACGAAGTTCTGGGCGGGCTTTATCGGCCTCAGCTGCTATGTCGGTTCCTTCTATGCGGAAATCCTGCGCGCCGGTGTCCAGTCAATCGACCAGGGGCAAACCGACGCCGCAACCGCCATCGGCATGTCCTACAGCCAGCGCATGCGCCGCATCATCCTCCCGCAGGCCTTTCGCCGGATGATCCCGCCGCTCGCCGGCCAGTCGATCATCCAGATGAAGAACACGACCCTGCTCTCGATGATCACCGTGCCTGACCTGCTCTACCAGGCCAGCTACATCTCCTCCTTCACCTATCGGCCGATGGAGGTCTACACCGCCGTCGGCGCGATCTTCCTCATCATCCTGGTGCCGCTGACCTACCTGGCGCGCAAACTGGAAAAGAGAGGGATGATGTCCAAATGATCAGCAATCCAATATCCCCACGGCCCGATGGCGCAAACGCCAGGCAGGTCCTGCAGCTGGAAAGCATCTGCCTGGACTTCGCCGCCAAGCGGGTCCTGCACGGTGTCGACCTGAAAGTAGCCGAAGGCGAGGTGGTCGTCCTGATCGGCGCAAGCGGCTCGGGCAAGACATCGCTTCTGCGCTGCATCAACCTCCTCAACAGCCCTACCAGCGGCCGCATCGTCATCGACAGCGAGACGATCTTCGACCGCCAGACCGGCGGCGGCCGCGAGATCGCCAAGCAGGAGGTCAACAGGATCCGCGCCAAGACCGGCATGGTCTTCCAGCAGTTCAACCTGTTCCCGCACATGACGGCGCTTCAGAACGTCATGGAAGGGCCGGTGACGGTCAAGAAAGAGCCCGCGGGCGCGGCCTGCGACAAGGCCATGCAGCTCCTCAAGACCATGGGATTGGAGCAGCACGCCGACAAACTTCCGCGTCAGCTTTCCGGCGGCCAGCAGCAACGCGTCGCGATCGCGCGCGCCATGGCCATGCAGCCGAAGGTCATGCTTTTCGACGAACCGACATCGGCGCTCGATCCGGAGCTCGTCGGCGAGGTCATGAAGGCCATGGTCGAGCTGGCCAAGAGCGGCATGACCATGGTGATCGTGACGCACGAATTGGGCTTCGCTTTCGAGATCGCCGATCGCATCGTCTTCCTCGACCAGGGCCTGGTCGCCGAGGAAGGTCCGCCGCAGAAGATACTGCTCCACCCCACGCACGAGCGGCTGAAGAGCTTCGTCGGCCGCTTCCATGAATCGGCGGACATGCTGCGCCCGTTTCTGGAAGCCATGCACGCCGACAGCGCGTGAGCCGTGGCTCCCGCCGCGCCGCAACGCCCAGCGATCGTGGCCAATACGCTTCCGAAAAGGAAAGAACATGCTGAGTTTTGATCCGAAAATCGTCGATGTCCCCAAAGGCCATCATATCGGCGGCCGATACCTCGATCTCCCGGGCAGCGAGATCGAGGTGCTTCGTCCGTCGGACCAGCAGGCGATGGGCGTCGTCAACGATGGTGGCGAAGCCGCTGTCGACCTTGCGGTCAAGGCCGCGAAGGAGGCGCTCAAGGCAAGCAAATGGGCAAAGATAGCGCCACGGGAGCGCGCGAAGATTCTGTTCCGCTTCGCGCAGCTGATCGAGGAAAACAACCTCGACCTCGGCCGGCTTGAAGCCATGGGATCGAGCCGCCTGATTTCGGGCACGGTGATCGGCGACGCCATCCGAACGGCCGGCGTCGTGCGCTACTTCGCGGAGTATTGCGACAAGCTCGAAGGGATCGTCACCGCCACCGAAAGCAACACGCTGAGCTACGTAAAGCGCGAGCCCTACGGCATTGTCGGCGCCGTCGTGCCGTGGAACTTCCCCATGATCACGGCCGCCTGGAAATTCGCCCCGGCGCTCGCCGCGGGCAACGCCGTCGTCATGAAGACTTCCGAGCTCACGCCGCATAGCCTTCTCGCGCTTGCCGAACTCGCGGCGAAGGCCGGTCTGCCGGCCGGCTTGTTGAACGTCATCAACGGATATGGACACACGACTGGCGCCGCCATCGTTCGCCATCCCGATGTGATGATGATCTCCTTCACCGGATCGACCAACACCGGTGCGGCGATCATGTCGCTGGCGGCGCAGTCCGGCATCAAGCCGGTGACATTGGAGCTCGGCGGCAAGAGCCCTCAATTGGTGCTCGCCGATGCCGGCGATCTCGATGTCGTGGCCAGCCGCGTGTCGGCCGCCTTCATGGCCAATGCCGGCCAGGTCTGCACCGCGGGTTCACGCATTCTCGTCGAGAGGAAGATCGCCGACGAACTGGTCGGGCGCATCATCGGCAAGACGAAGGAAATCAAGGCGGGTCCGACCTGGGACGAGGCCACGACCTTTGCCCCGATCATCAGCCGCAGGCAACTCGACCGGATCGACGGCATGATCCGGCAGACCGTCGGCGAAGGCGGTTCGTTGATCGCGGGCGGCGCGCCGCTCGAGACACGCAACGAGGGCAACTTCTACGCTCCGACGCTGCTGGAAAACGTCGATGAGAACAACATCGGCTTCCGCGAGGAGTTCTTCGGTCCCGTGGCGACGATCAGCACCTTCACCGATATCGAAGAGGGCATAGCGCTTGCCGCTCATCCGACTTACGGGCTTTCCGCAAGCGTCCATACCACGGACCTGAAGAAGGCGTTGAAGGCGGCCGACGGCATCGAGGCCGGCATGGTGTGGGTGAACCAGCACGGCCGCAGCCCGGAATTCACCTACACCGCCGGCGGCTACAAGGGCTCCGGATTCGGGAAGGATATGGGGCGGGCAGGCTTCGCGGAGTTCACCAGGCAAAAAGCCGTCTGGGTCAACTACGCCTGAAACGAGCCACATCATGCATTTCGATTACATTATCGTCGGCGGCGGCTCTGCCGGAGCCGTGCTTGCCAGCCGGCTCTCCGAAAACGGAACCAAACAGGTTGCGCTGTTCGAAGCAGGCCCGGACACGCCGCCGGACGACGTCCCCGATATCATCGCCGACAGCTATCCCGGACTGTCCTATTTCGACCCGAAATACCATTGGACCGAGCTCAGGGTTTACAACCGCTCCCCAAAGCTGAACTCGCAACCACCCAAGACCGCTAAGCTCGAGCAGGCGAAGGTCATGGGTGGCGGCTCCAGCATCAACGGCCAGTTCGCCGTGCGCGGCCTCCCGCACGACTATGACGAATGGGAGAGCCTCGGCCTGAAGGGCTGGGGGTGGGAAGGTATGCTTCCCTACCTGAAGAAACTCGAGCGCGATCTCGATTTCGACGGCGCGTTGCACAACAAGGCCGGCAACATCCCGATCCGTCGCGTGTTTCCGCCGGAATGGGCGGGCTTCACGAAATCGGTGCTGAGGGCGACCGAACAGGACTATCCCTACCAACCCGACTACAATGGCAGCTTCGACGACGGCTCCTTCCCCTTGCCGCTGTCCAACGAGAACGACCGTCGTGTTTCGACGGCGGTCGGTTACCTCCACAGCCGGGCGCGCGCCAGGAAGAACCTGCATATCTTCGCCAACGCCTTCGTCGAAGGGCTGGTAAGCGAAGGTACGCGCATCGTCGGCGCCAGCGTCACGATCAATGGCGGAACCAGGACCTACAGGGCCGGCGAAGTGATCGTGGCTGCCGGCGCGCTGCATTCGCCGGCGATCCTCATGCGCGCCGGCATTGGTCCAGCAGCGCAACTGTCCCGGCTGGGGATCGAGGTCGTCGCGGACGTGCCCGGCGTCGGCGAGAACCTGACCGACCATCCCCATATCGCCGTCGGCGCCCATTTCAAGAAATCGGCCCGGCTGCGGCCAGGCCAGCGTCGGCACATCTTCTTAGGCGTCCGCTACTCTTCCAACGTTGCCGGCTGCCACCCCGGAGACATGCTCCTGATGCCGGTCAACCGCGCCGGATGGCATCCGCTGGGCAAGGCGATGGGCGCGCTCAATGTCTGCGTGAACAAGTCTTATTCTCGTGGGACCGTGACGTTGAGGTCGCCGAACCAGACCGACGAGCCGATCGTCGACCTGAACATGGCCTCTGACGGCCGTGACCTCATGCGCCTGGTCGACGGCTTCAAGCGCATTTACCGCATCATGACGGCCCCCGATGTCCAGGCCCATGTCAACACCTGGTTCCTGGCCGGCTACAGCGACGAAGCGCGGGCGCTCAGCGTGCGCAAAGCCTCGAACTGGATCAAGACGGCAAGCGCCGCCTACGCCTTCGACTATCTGCCGTTCTTCCGCGAGGCGTTGCTGAAGCGCAAATTCGGCACCACCGACCGCATGCACAAGATGATGCAGGACGAGGACCTGATCGCCGACTGGGTGAAGCAGTCGGTATGGTCCGGCTGGCATGTGTCGGGCACCTGCAAGATGGGCGCCGAAAGCGATCCGCTCGCGGTCCTCGACGGCGAATGCCGCGTGCGCGGCGTGCAGGGGCTGCGCGTCGTCGATGCCTCGATCATGCCGACCATCATCGCCGCCAACACCAACATCACCACGATCGCGATCGCCGAAAAGGCATCCGATCTCATCCTCAATTCCGCAGCTTGAAAGGACGAAGGACCATGCGCAGGAACAAGGTAAGGGACATCTGGGCAGCCGGCGGTGAAGCGGTGACGGGATGGCTGGGCATCCCCTCCTCTATCTCGGCGGAACTGATGGCGCAGCAGGGCTGGGACGCGGTGACGGTCGATCTCCAACACGGCGCGACCGACTATGTCGACATGGTCCCGATGCTCCAGGCCATTTCCATCACGGACGCGGCGCCCTTCGTGCGCGTTCCGTGGAATGACCCGTCAATCATCGGCAAGGTACTGGATGCGGGCGCCTATGGTGTCATCTGCCCGATGGTCAACACCGCCGCCGAAGCCGATGCCTTCGTCAGGGCCTGCCGTTACTTCCCGAAGGGCGGCCGCTCGGTCGGCCCGCTGCGCGCCTCGCTCTACGCCGGCCCGGACTATTTCAAGCATGCCAACGAGACGGTCATCACAATGGCGATGATCGAGAGCGAACAGGCGGTCAAGAACCTCGAGGACATCCTCAAGACACCGGGCCTCGACGCGATCTTCGTCGGCCCGTCCGATCTCGCCGTCACCATGGGCGAGGCGCCCGGCTTCGACCCGCGCTACCCGGCCGTCTACGAGGCAATCGAATACATCGCCGCCAAATGCAAGGAAGCGGGTGTCATCCCGGGCATCCATTGCGGGTCGGTCGCCTATGGCGTGGACATGCGCAAGCTGGGCTACCGGTTCATGGCCTACCTTTCCGATTTCCGCATGCTGCAGCAGATCGTATCGCGCTCGCTGCCGGCATTCCGGGCCGGCGCCGTCAGCGACCTGACGCCATAACGGCGTAGCGAGGGCAATCGGCATGCGGGGCGATCGCTGTGGCGCAGGCAGGAAGGTGACCGTCATCGGCGCGGGCATCGTTGGCGTCTGCAGTGCCAACTATCTGCTGAAGCAGGGCTTCGAGGTCGAGGTGATCGACCCGGCTTTGCCGGGATCGGAAGACCAGTGCTCATACGGCAATGCCGGCGGCATATGTCCGGGATCCTGCATACCGAACTCCATGCCCGGCGTGTGGAAGAATGTCCCGAAATGGCTGATGGACCCGGAAGGGCCGCTTTATGTGCGGCTGGCCTACCTGCCGCACGCCCTGCCGTGGCTGCTGCGTTTCCTGGCCGCGAGTCGAAAGTCGCGCGTCGAGGAGATCTCGGCGGCGATGCGCGCGCTGCACCGCTACACCTTCGAATGCTACGAGCCGTTGATGAAGGAGGCGGGCTGCGAGGAACTCCTGCAGAAACGCGGCCAGCTCTTCGTCTACGAAAGCGCGGACGGGCCCGGCAAGGGCAGCTACGGCCTCGACCTGCGTCGCTCGCACGGCGTGCGGGTCGACATTCTCAATGCCGACGAAATCCGGCAGTTGGAGCCCGCCCTGGCGTCGATCTTCAAGAGCGCGGTCTATCTGCCGGAACAAGGCCAGTGTCCGAATCCCGGCCGGCTGGTGCTGAAACTGGCGGAAAACGCCGCACGTCAGGGCGCGAGCTTCGTGCGAGCGCGTGTCGCGGATTTCGAAACCAACGGACAGGAACTGAAGGCGGTCGTTCTGGAAGGCGGCGAGCGCCGCGCGGTCGACCAGACGGTCCTTTCCGCCGGCGCCTGGTCGGCCGACCTTGCCCGCAAGCTCGGCAATCGCATCCCCTTCGAGACGGAGCGCGGCTACCACGTGATGGTGAAGGGCGCCGACACGGGGCTGCGGATCCAGACCATTTCGGCAGACCGCAAGTTCGTCGCCTCCCCCATGGAAGATGGATTGCGCATCGCCGGAAACGTGGAGTTCTCCGGCCTGACGCAGCCGCCCAACATGTTCCGTGCCGACGCGCTGCTGAAGCAGGCCAGGCCCATGTTCAGGAAGTTCCGCGATGGCGAGGTGAGCCGATGGATGGGCCATCGGCCAGGGACGCCCGACAGCATTCCCGTCATCGACCGTGCGAGGCGCGCCCGCAACGTCATCTATGCGTTCGGCCACGGGCATCAGGGGCTGATCGCCGGATCGGTCACAGGCAAGCTTGTCGCCGAGCTGGCGGCGGGGTTGCCGACGACGGTCGACCTGTCGCCTTTCAGGGCCGACAGGTTCTAGATCGATCGCTGGACGATGCTGGCGATTTCCTCGCTGCGACCCAGGTAGACGCTTCGCGCCTATCCTGCCGGCGCTTGAATGGTGTAGCTGGGACAGTCCGGAGGAAACGGTTTCATGACGTCAGCCAATGTTCTGATTTGCGACTTTGTCGGCCTCCGGTTCGGGGTCGACGGCAATCCCGACCACAGTGAGGTGAAGGCCCACATCGAGGCCAAGGACGGTGTGTTCCACCAGACCGGTGTCGGTGGGGCCGGTCCCCTTGATCCCGGCAAGCTGCATTTCTTCTACCTGCCTCAATTGAGCACGCGGGAGGAGTTGCTGGCCGAGGCCGGCGACGGCCGCTACGACGCTGTCATCGCCGCCGCGACCTTCATTCCGGCGGAAACCAGGTTTCGCCTTGGCGGCGTGCGCATCGGCGCCGGTACCGGCAACATGGGCTCGGCATCGTGGGGCGGCGGTAGCGGAGAAGGCGGCGAAGCACCCCTTATGAACACGCCGGGCATCAACAGCCGCGCCACCGCCCAAATGGCCATGAAGGCGCTGCTGAAAGTCAGACCCGACCTGCCGGTGGACAGGCTCAACGCTCTGGTTGCCAGCGGGCGTTTCGATACAGGAAAAGACCTGCCACAATACCCGACCGAGAAGCTCGAAGGCAAGAAGCTGGCCGTCATCGGCTATGGCAACATCGGTCGGGAATTCGCCAGGCTCGGCCAGGCCTTCGGCATGCGCGTCGCCATCCATGCGCGCCCACGCCACCGGAAATGGATCGAGTTGGAAGGTTTCGACTACGCTGCAACCATGGTGGACGCGGCGCGCGACGCGGATGTGCTGTCGGTTCACCTTGGACTGGGCGCTTTCGATGCTGGCCAGCAGCGCTACGCCAACGCCGGTCTGATCGGCGACGAGGTGCTTTCTGCGCTCAACCATGGCGCCGTGCTCATCAATTACGATCGCGGCGAACTGGTCGACGTGGTTGCGCTTGAGCGCGCACTAGGGTCAGGTCGCGTTTCCCACGCGGCGATCGACGCCGACCTGTTCACCGGCGGCGAGACGCTGTCGGGCCCAATGCTGCCTTATCTCGGGCTTGTCGAAAGATACCGCGAGCGTCTCGAGCTTCTCCCTCACGCCGCCGCCGACACGGACCATCCTTCCCGCGTCGCGGGCGCCAAACAGGCGGTCGATCAGATATTCGCGGCCGTCGTGGAGCATCGGGTCTACAATTTGAAGGGATCGCTGCCGCCTGGGTTCGTCGACATGGGAGCGAAAGTCCCGCCCGGGATCGGCGGTATCAGTCCTCGGCATCTGACGACCCTGGCCGAGGATCAGTCTGCGGTCGCCGATCTCGCCCGGTCGAGCGCCCTTGTCGCCGCGTTCTGGGAACGCATCCTGGCTGCTTCTGCGGAAGAACGATCGGCCCTGATCGCCGCCGGCGGTGAAGCCTTTGCCGAGGCCGCGAACCGCCTCTCCACGCTCCTGCGCACGCATCATCTTTCCGGGCCGTTCGCATCGGAGCGGACTTGAAGGGTTCCTGAACGGAGATTCAATCCTGCGCGAGATCGGCGAGTTCATCGGTGGCTTCGTCGATACCCTCCTCGGCCGCTCGTTTTAGCCAGGCGTGCCCAGCCGCGGGGTCGCGCACGCCGCCAAGACCTCGCACGAGATAACGGCCCAGCATGAGTTGCGCGTGGCCGTGCCCCCGCTCGGCGGCGGCGGAAAACCATTTTTGCGCCGCCTTGCGGTCGAGGGACAGACCCTGGCCCGCGTCGAACAGCGCACCTATTGCGAACATGGCGCCGATGTGACCCGCAGCCGCTGCCTGCTTGAAAAGGTGCGCCGCTGCTACCGGGGAACGTTCACCGCCGCGCCCGTTAAGCATCATTTCGGCGAGCGCCGCCTGGGCGTCGGCCATGCCGGCATCCGCCGCGCGCTTGAACCACAAACGGGCTTGCGCGGGGTCGCTGGGCACGCCGCGCCCGTCTTGAAGCATGCGCGCATACATGTATTGGGCTTGCGCGACGCCCTCGGCAGCGCGCCGCATCCAGCGCGCGGCCTGCTCCTGGTTCTTGCTAACGCCGACGCCCTCGGCGAAGCAGAGCCCGAGATTGAACGCCGCAACCAGGTCGCCCGCCGAGGCGGGCGCGGCGAACCATCCTGCCACGTTCGCACCGTCGTCCGGCTCACCCGTGCCTTCTAGCACGAGGTTCGCAAGGTCGACTTGGGACTCGCGGCTTCCGCTGGCGGCGGCGGTCCGGAGCCAGCGCTTTCCCTCTTCCGCGTCCTGGGCCACTCCGTTCCCGGACAGGTAAAGCGAAGCCAAGGCACGCGCGGCCGGCTGATGGCCTGCCTCCGCGGCACGTCGATACCACGTCGCGGCTTCGGCGTAGTTAGGTTCCGGGCCCTTCACGTGCCGTTCGCCGAGACGATAGGCTGCGTCAAGATTTCCGGTCAGCGCGGCACGGCGCATCCATGCTTCGCCGGCAACAGGATCTTCTCCGGCCAGGCTGCCATCGATCAGTCCAGACCCAAGCCGGAGCTGGGCCGAGGCGAGCCCCCTCTCCGCCGCGAGTTGGTAGAGCTGCGTGGCGGCTTCCCGGTCGACCGTTACGCCCATTCCGTGCTCGGTGAGGACCGCCAGGAGATAGATCGCCGTGGGCAAGCCGGCGTCGGCCGCACGCCTCACCTCTGTGGCAATCCGGCCCCTATCCTCCGGCTGCTTGCGCCGCGCGAGCGATAGGGCAAGCCCCAGACACCCCTCGGGACAGCCAGCGGCGGCGGACTTGGCGTACCAGCCATGCGCGGCATCGAGATCCCGCACCGGCTTCGGACCTTTGCTCAGGATGTAACCGAGTATCGCTTGCCCTGTTGCCGATCCGGCTTCCGCCGCCTTTCGGGCAAAGATGAGCGCTGACTGAAAATCAGGTTCCTGGGGGGACTCCGACTCGAACAGCCTTTCGGAATTCTTGCCTCCCGCGCCATCCTCTTGTCCCGCCAGTCCGGCGACGAAAAGCGCGGCCAGAAGCGCCTGCGCATCGGCATTTCCACGATCGGCGGCACGCCGCAGCCAACGTGCGCCCTCGGTTCGACTGGGCGGTACGCCCGAACCTTCGAGATAGCATCGCGCAACGCGATATTCCGCCTCCGGGATGCCGGCGCGAGCCGCGATCGCCATCAGCGGAAAAGCGTCCGCGGGCTTTCCGGTCTCGGAAAGCTGGACTGCCCTGCGCAGGGCCAAAGCGGGGTGGAGTCCGGTCAGCCGGTCCAGGATCGCCATCTTATGGCTCCCGCATCGCTTCCTGGCCCACGGGGAGCATCGCGCCGAGAATGTATTTCAAGACGGTGCGGCGCCCTACCTTGACATCCGCCGTGACCGGCATGCCGGGGCTGATCGCAAAGCCGGCGGGCACGCCATGCAGCGCGACGTCGTCGATGGAGATTTGCGTGCGGTAGAACAGGTCGGCGTCGGACGGCAGCAGGGCCAGCGAGCTGTTCGGATCGCGAGCCTGCTCCCTGGCCGAGAACGAGTCCGGGCTGACCGTGCGAACGGTGCCATGTGCCAGGCCGTATTGCGAATAGGGGAAGGTGTCGAATTTGATCGCGACCGGATCGCCGACATGAACGAAGCCGCTGCTGCGACCGATTATGTTCGTCTCGATTTCGAGCACCGCGTCGGCGGGCACCAACGTGACCAGCCGCTCTCCGGATTGCAGCACCGAACCCACCGAAACCTTGGCCACCGACTGCACGGTGGCGTCGGCCTCGCTCCTCAACTCCACCAGCTGCTTGCGCAGCTTCGCCTTGTTGAGCAATTCACGGGCGTCCGACACGCGCGAGTTGGCGTCCGACAGGCTTTGCGAAACCTCTGCGCGCCAGCTCTGGATGTAGCCGTCACGCTCCGCCCCCACAGCGGCCTGCTGGCGCTTCGCAGCCTCCGTCGTCTGCTCGGCATTGCTGAGCGAGCGTGACATTTCCACCGAGTTGTCCTCGGCAAGCAGCGTGTTCAGACGGCTCCCGACCTGCCGCGCTTCGAGCTGCTTGCGCATCTGCTCGATCGAACCCGCGACGGCCAGGCGCTGCCTGTAGCCTTCGGCGTCGGACTGCGAGCGCGAGATGACCGAGCTGAGCTCGTCGCTCTGCCGGTCGAAGCTTTCCAGCTTCGCGTCGTAGACCGCCTTGCGGCGCTCGAAGATCGAGGCCTGCAGCGTCCAGCTCGGGTCCAGTCCGTCATAGGTGAAAGGCTTTCCGTCGGACTCGGCCTTGAGGCGGGCCACTTCGGCTTCGAGCGTCGTGACTTGCGCGGCCAGCGCCGTGAGATCGGCCGACGCAAAGGTGGCATCCAGGCGGGCCAGCACCTGCCCGGCTTTCACCTGTTGTCCCTCGCGAACGTCGATTGAGCGGACGATTGCGGTCTCCAGCGGCTGGACGATGATGTTGGGCGATTGCGAGACCACCAGGCCTCTCGTCGTGACGACCTGGTCGACCGGTATCAGCGCCGCGAGCGTGATCAATGCAACGACCAGGCTGGAGATGATCCACACGATGCTGCGCGCAACGCGCGGGATAGGGGCATTTGCGACCGCCGTCGAGGGCCACTGGAATTCGAGGATGGCGGGCGCGGTCGGATCGCTCGCTTCGACGCGGCGCCGGCGGGCGGGAAGGCTGGGCAAGGTCGTGCTGCTCATGCGGCCAACCTGCCTCAAACCACGCGCGGCGGCACGGCGGCCAGCCGGCCATGTCGCCCGTCGAGATGCCTGTTTTGCTGGAACCACAGCTGACGGTACAGGCCGCACCGCTCGAGCAGCACCGAATGGGGCGCGACATCGAGCACCTTGCCCTGATCCATGACGAGGATCTGGTCGCATTCGGTGAGCGAGGCAAGCCGATGCGAGACGATGACCATCGTTCGACCGCTGGCGATGCGCATGAGGTTTGCGCTGACCACCGCCTCGCTCTCGGGATCGAGAGCGCTGGTCGCCTCGTCGAGTATCAGGATGCTCGGATTGTGGATCAACGCGCGCGCGATTGCCAGGCGCTGCCTTTGACCTCCCGAAAGATTGGGCGAGCCTTCCTCGATATAGGTGTCGTACCCGTTCGGCATGCGTTCGATGAACTCGGCGGCGCCGGCAAGGTGGGCGGCACGCATGGCATCGGACAGCGTCAGGCCGGGACGCCCGGCGATGATGTTGTCGCGGATCGAGCCGCGGAAGAGGAAATTGTCCTGCAGGACAACGCCCAATCCCTGGCGAAGATGGCGAAGGTTGATTTCCTTCAGGTCCACCCCGTCAAGCTTCAGGAACCCGCTGTAATCGCGATTGATGCCCTGCAGCAGACGCGCGATCGTCGACTTGCCCGACCCGCTGCGCCCGACGATGCCAAACATCGTGCCTGCCGGAACATCGAAGGTGACACGGTCGAGCGCCGGGGTCTTGGTGCCGATGTAGCTGAAGGTCAGGTCGCTGAAATTGATCTGGCCGGCGAGTTTCGGCCGCAGGCCAGCGGAATTGGACGCGCTTTCCAGCGGGCGGTTGAGAACCGAGGCGGCCTCGCCGATCGCCGCGCCCACCTCTTCGTAGTCCTCGACCAGCCGGGCAAGGCCGACCAGCGGCTGCGCGACGCGTTGAGCGATCATCATGAAGGCGAAAAGGCTGCCGACCATGTAGCCCGTCCGGTCGTTCATCGCGAGATAGGCGCCGATCAGCATCGTGCCGAGCACCATGACGCGCTCGATCGGCGTGACGAGGGTTTGCGGCCAATTCGCCAGTTGTCCGAAGGCGAGCCGCGCCTTGCCCGCATCCGCCACCCGCTCGTCCCAAAGCGCCTTGCGCTGCGGTTCGAGACCGAGCGCCTTGACTGTCTTGATGCCGACGACGGTTTCGCCGAGCGCAGCCGACTTCCAGGTCTCCGCGTCGACCACGCGTTGATAGCTTTGGCGCAATGGCGAAAGGAACGCGAAGATGATCGCCATGATCACACCGGCGCAGAACAGCACCATCCAGGCGAGCGTGGCGTTTATGTAGAACATCACCGGCAGGAGCACGCACAGCGTGATCAGGTCGAGCAACGTGCTGAGCAGCTTTCCGGTCAGGAACTCGCGGATGCGATAGACTTGCGCGAGGTGGTACATGGTTTCGCCTGCCGGATGGCGCTCGAAATAATCCAGCGGCAAGCGCAGCAGTCGGCTGAAGACGTGCAGGTGCAGCTTGGTGTCCAGCCGGGCGCCGACGACGTTGATGATCAGCCGCCGCGCGTGACCGAGCAGCGTCTCGTAGACGAAGACGACGGCGATGATCGCGGCCAGCAGCACGAGGGTCGATGTGCTGTTGAACTGCAGCACCTTGTTGACCACCGTCATGACGATGAGAGGCGGCAGGATGGTCAGGATGCTGAGCGTGAAGGAAGCGATGCCGATGTCGCGCAGCGGCCGGCTCTCGAGCCGAACGAGATCAACCAGCCATCGGAAAGTGAAGGGCGCGTCGGCCGCGACGTAGGACCGTGTCGGCCGCAGTAGCACCGCCTCGCCCGACCACGCCTGCAGCAGGCGCAGTTCGTCTATCGGCACGCCCTCGGCATCGTCGGGCGCATCGACACTCTTGAGGAAAACGATGTTTCGCTCGACGCTCGCGCCGGTGAGGATGCCCGCGCCGCCGTCGCTGAACAGCAGGACGACCGGCCCTGTCTGCTCGAAGCGCAGGAGATGCGACCAGCGGATGCGGACCGCTCGCGCCCACATGCCGCCGTTTTGGGCCCACTGAGAGAGATCGGCCGCTTCCGGGATCGGCCCGGGTTTAGCCGCCCTGAATTCGTTCGGGTCGAGCTCGACGCCATGGTAGCGGGCAACCCGAAGCATCGCCTTGAGGCGGGGCGCGACCTGGTCGAAGGTGGCGGGACCGCCGGGCGTCAGTCCGGCCAGGCTCTCCCGCGCGACCCCGCCCGGCACGTCGGCTTCGACGCCAACCTTGATCGGGGTCGGCTGGCCTTCGGCGTTCAGAGGCACACTAACCATACACTCTACTTCCGTCACGCAGGCACTCGTCCGGGACCGCTACAAGCAGACCGACCGCTTCCGCGCACTCCGGTTGCACCCACTATACTCTGGGCAGGCTGGGCGCGCGAGCCCCCTACCCGTTCATGATGAACGCGCGGGCCGCATTTGCGACAGGCCCGCGCGCTCTGCTCTCTCAATCCCGGACCGTGTTCCATCGCGGTCCGTCTGGTCGCCATGCCACGTCAGTCATGCGGCTTGAAAATGTCCTTCATGACCTTCTTCAGCGTGTCGTCGATACTGCCGTAGCCGCCGTTTTTGGTCTGGTCCGATCCCAGGTCGGAATTCGAACCCGACGGCTTGTTCTGGTTCTGGCCAAATCCCTTGATCGTGTTGAGGACGTTCAGGAGATCGGTCGTCACCGAACCACCCATGAGGCCAAGGAGCTGACGGAACGACAGGTCGGTCGAGCCGGGATTGCCGGCCGTTCCAAACTGCAGGAACTGCGTCGTATCCTTGAGCCCGAGCGTGTTGGACGTGACCTGGGTCGTCGGCACCACACTTGAATTGTGGTTGCCGCCGGACGACCCGGTCGGACCGGCAGGTCCCGTGGGACCCGTCGGGCCTTTATCACCGGTCGCGCCCTTGGGCCCGGTCGAACCCGTCGCTCCGGTTGCCCCGGTGCTGCCGGTCGCCCCCTTCGGTCCTGTGTCACCCTTTGGCCCTGTATCGCCCTTGGGTCCAGTCGAGCCAGTGGGACCCGTTGCCCCGGTGCTACCGGTCGCCCCGGTTGCGCCCTTCGGTCCTGTGTCACCCTTTGGTCCGGT
>NZ_JANINM010000537.1 GCF_024509055.1 Mesorhizobium sp.
TCCGTCTTCGACACGTTGTAGTGGCGCGCCACGATGCGCTGGATGTCCTCGATGCGCACCCGCTTCGGCTCGCCGGAGCGGTAGATGTGGCCGAGGATCTCGTCGATGCGGTCGATGGTGATCTGCGGCTCGAAGGACTGGCGGAACAGCAGCTGGTTGAAGGCGCCCTCAAGCTCGCGCCCGCTGCCCGTCACCGTGCGGGCGACGTGATCGAGGATCTCGTCCGAGATGTCGAGCGTTGCATCGTCGATCCTGGCGGTGGCAAGGCGCAGCTTGAGCATGCCGAGGCGCATGGCGAAGTCCGGCGCCGACATTTCGAGCGCCACGCCGCCATTGAGTCGCGAGCGCACGCGCGGCTCCAGCGATTCCAGCTCCGACGGCGGCCGGTCGGCGGCGACCACGACCTGCTTGGCGCTGTCGAGCAGCATGTTGATCAGGTGGCAGAACTCGTGCTGGATCGACTTGCCCTGCAGGAACTGCATGTCGTCGATGATCAGAAGATCGATATCGCGCAACTGTTCCTTGAGGGTGAGCGCGTTGTTGTCGCGGATCGCGGTGGCGAAGCGCCACATGAAATATTCAGCCGTCAGGTAAACGACGCGCGACTTCGGGTTGTGCCGCAGCGATTCCGCGGCGATCGCCTGCAGGAGATGCGTCTTGCCCAGTCCGACCGTGGCGTGAAGGAAAAGCGGGTTGAAGCGCACCGCGCTCGACTGCGATTCCGCGACCGCCTTGGCCGCCGCGAAGGCCACCCGGTTCGACGGGCCCTCGATGAAGGAAGCGAACGTGTAGCGCGGGTCGAGCGGCGACCCCAACACATTGTGCCGGAACTCGGTCTCGACAGGCGCGCCCTGGCGCGGCGCCGGCGCCCGCTCCACCCGGCCGCTGTTTGCGGTACCGGCCGCGAGCGCGGTCTGCGTCTGTTTCGTCATCTTGCGCGCCGGCGCGATTTCCGGCTCGACATTGGTGCGGCCCTGGCGGGTCGCCGTCCGTACGACGATCTCAATCTTGAGAACGTCCGGGTCCTCATGCCTCCACAACTCGGCGATGAGATCGAGATAGTGGCCGTTGATCCACGACCGCAGGAAGGCCGTGGGCACGGAGATGCGCACAATGCCGCGGGAAGCCTCCGCGACCTTCATGCGGCCGAACCAGCTGGAATAGACTTCGGCTCCGAGACGCGCCTTGAGCTGGGCCTTGACCCGCTCGAACTTCTGTTCCGCGTCGCTGGATGCCGCCACGTCGTCCCCTCCGACAAAGGTTGCTGGGAATGGGAGTTCGCTCGTGATCTCCCGTTCGATGCCGCTCTGCATGATCAAGTTCCTTGTCTTCTCGTACCCTTTTCCGCCGGGAGTGCGCCTCCTGCACCCTGGATCCGACGACCTTTTCTGCGCGCTGCCACCGCCGCCGCCGGCAGTGTCAGCGCATACTGAGCAAGGGGGTCTGCCGCGGCTCTTTCGAGCCGACTTGACCATCGGGCAATACGATACCGCCCGGCGAAACCGCCGGTGCGATGTCGACTGCCATGTACAATTACGCCAGTCCCCTACCCACACCGCAGGGACAAACCGAGCCACGCGCGGAATTGCTCCACGTCATGAATTCCGCCATTTTGTGCTGGCCGATTCAGGCTGGGTCAGGGGCTAAAGCCCGTCCCTTCGATGGATGGACATTACCGAAATCGCTGTGGACAGGGCAAGGCCACGTCTAACTGATTTTTAACGAATCTGGTTAGCGTAGACGAGTTAGGAGCAGGTGCCGCTGCGGCATGTTTTGACAAACCCATTGTGATTCAAACCCTTTTCCGGCGAATATGAAAAAGGCCATCGGTCGCGAAATTTTCTGAAATAATTCGCTTGACAGCTACTTGTCCCCCGCCGCTCGCCCATGAGTTGAACAAGCTGTGGATGACTGTCTGTAACTATTTGAAAACAATAGAGATTTTGTGACAGGCTAAAATATGTTCAGGCCCGCATTCGGCAGGCGCTAACATCAGCCGTCATGTATATGCCGGCAAACATTCGCAACTTTGAAATTCGCGCCGGAGATCGGTTTTCGAGTGTTCTTTTTAAGTACTTGCCGGCAAACGAAAAAACCCGGCCTGTGCGGCCGGGTTCAAAGGATGATGCTTCTGAGGAGAAGTTGGTTAGGCCGACAGCACCTTGACCCGATGGGCCAGCCGCGAAACCTTGCGCGAAGCGGTGTTCTTGTGGATCACGCCCTTGGTGGCGGCGCGCATCAATTCCGGCTCGGCTGCCTTGAAGGCTTCCACCGCTGCGGCCTTGTCGCCGGCGGCAAGCGCCTCTTCGACCTTGCGCACATAGGTGCGGACGCGCGAGCGACGGTTCTTGTTGACCGCTGCGCGGCGGGCGATCTTGCGCGTTGCCTTTTTGGCCGAGGAAGTGTTGGCCATGATGCCTCTCTTCTGATCTGGTGGGCGCCAGCGGGATACCGCGGGGCGCAAAAAACAAACGGGCAGCCACGGGGCCGCCTCGGTTGGTGCGGCTTATAGTTCAGCTTTTCCGGCGCGTCAACGCCGCTTCGCCGTCTTTTTGGTGGCTTTGAACCGCTTCGCGCTGAAACAAGTCGAGAGGCTGCGTTTCAAGTCTTTTTGGCCCCCGAAGCGCGGCACGCTCTTTTGGCGCCATGCGTCAGCGGTTAGTGAAATTTGGCTTCCGCTTCTCGACGAAGGCGGCCATGCCTTCCTTCTGGTCGTCGAGCGCAAACAGGGAATGGAACAGGCGGCGCTCGAAACGCAGACCTTCTGCCAGAGTCGTCTCATAGGCCCGGTTGACGGCCTCCTTGGTCATCATCACCGATGGCAGCGAGAACTCCGCGATCTTCGCGGCCGCCTTCAGCGCCTCCTCGACCAGTTCCGCCGCCGGCACGACCCGCGACACCAGTCCGCAGCGCTCGGCCTCGGCGGCGTCCATCATCCGCCCGGTCAGGCACATGTCCATCGCCTTCGACTTGCCGACGAAGCGGGTCAGCCGCTGCGATCCGCCCATGCCCGGCATGACGCCGAGCGTGATTTCGGGTTGGCCGAATCTGGCGTTGTCCGCGGCGACGATGAAATCGCACATCATCGCCAGCTCGCAGCCGCCGCCGAGCGCATATCCGGCTACCGCGGCGATGATCGGCTTGCGCGCGCGCGTCAGTTCCTCCCAGCCGACGAAGAAGTCCTGGGTGTAGGCGTCGGCGAAGTCGATCGCCTGCATTTCCTTGATGTCGGCGCCCGCCGCGAAGGCCTTCTCCGAACCGGTAAGCACGATTGCGCCGATGCCGGCATCGGCGCCGAATGCGTTGACCGCCGCAACGACGTCAGCCAGCACCTGCGAATTCAGCGCGTTGAGCGCTTTCGGCCGGTTGAGGGTGATCAGCCCGACCTTGCCGCGTGTCTCCACGAGAATGGTTTCATAGGCCATGGCGACGTCTCCTCGTTTCGATTGAGGAGACCGGTCTAGCTCACCGTTGACAGGTCCGGCAATAGAATGTCGAGCGGCCGCTTTGCACGATGCGCTCGATATGGCCGCCGCAGCCTGCCTTCGCGCATGGTTCGCCTTCACGATCATAGGCCGCGAAGGAATGCTGGAAATAGCCGAGCGACCCATCGGCCTGGACGTAGTCGCGCAGCGAGGAACCTCCGGCGGCGATCGCGTCGGCGATCACTGAGCGGATCGCCTCGGCCAGCCGCTCGCTTTGCCCTTTTGCCTTCTTGCCGGAAACGGCGATGGTTCCTGCTTCGCGCAGCGGCGACAGGCCGGCGCGCCACAGCGCTTCCGACACATAAATATTGCCGAGCCCGGCGATCAGCCGCTGGTCGAGCAGCGCGGCCTTGAGCGGGGACCTGCGACCTTCGAGCAATGAGGCGAGCAGGGGACCGTCGAGCGCGTTGCCGGTAGGCTCGACGCCTAGCCCAGCCAGCATCGGATGCGTGTCCGGCGCGCCCTCGGAAAACAGCATGAAGCCGAAACGGCGCGGGTCGTTGAAGATGACGCGGGACGACCGGCCCTCGGGCGAGGCGACATCGAACACGACATGGTCGTGCGCCGCGCTCTTCGATCGCTCATGATGGAAAACGCCGGGCATCTCGTTCGCGTCGCCGGTTTCGACGCGGAACGACCCGGACATGCCGAGATGGCAGATCAGCACCGGGCCGTCGTCCACATACATGGTCAGATATTTGGCCCGGCGCCCGAGCGCCGTCACCGTCTTGCCCGTCAGCCGCTCCGAGAAGCGCTCGGGGAAAGGAAAGCGAAGATCGGGCCGGCGCGCCTCGACCTTGACGAGGCGGGCACCTTCGAGAACCGGCTGCAATCCGCGCCGGACGGTTTCAACCTCGGGCAGTTCAGGCATGGCCACCAATCGCGGTGAGGAAGGACTTGCCGTGGCGGCCAGGCGGCAGGCCGAGGTGATCCGCGACGGTTTCGCCGATATCGGCGAAGGTCGGCCTCAACCCGATGTCTCCGCCCTTCAACCCCGGTGCGATGCCGATCACCGGGACGCGCTCGCGCGTGTGGTCGGTGCCGGGCCAGGTGGGGTCGTTGCCATGGTCCGCGGTCAGGATGAGGAGGTCGCCTGGCCTGATCCGCGCAAGCGCTTCCGGCAGCCGCCGGTCGAAGGCCTCGAGTGCGCCGGCATAGCCGGCGACGTCGCGCCGGTGGCCGAACTCGGTGTCGAAGTCGACGAAGTTGGCAAAGACCAGATCGCCTTCGCCGGCGTCGTCCATGGCTCCGAGCGCTTTGTCGAACATCGCCATGTTGCCGCCTGCCTTGCGCACCTCCGAAATGCCGCGATGGGCGAAGATGTCGCCGATCTTGCCGACCGCGATCACCTTGTTGCCGCGCCCCGTCAATCGGTCGAGCAGGGTCGGCTCCGGCGGAGGGACGGCATAGTCGCGACGGTTGTGGGTGCGCTGGAAATTGTCCGGTGTTTCTCCCACGAACGGTCTTGCGATCACCCGGCCGATCTTCAGCGGATCGACCAGCCGGCGCACCGTCAGGCACAGCTCATAAAGTCTATCGAGGCCGAAATGCGTCTCATGAGCGGCGATCTGCAGGACCGAATCGACGGATGTGTAGCAGATCGGCTTGCCGGAGCGGATGTGCTCCTCGCCGAAGCGCTCGATGATCTCGGTTCCCGAGGCATGACAATTGCCGAGGATGCCCGGCAGCTTGCCCTCGCGGATGATCGCTTCCGTCAGTTCGGCCGGGAAGGCGGGCACGGCATTCGGGAAATAACCCCAGTCGAAGCGGACGGGCAGACCGGCGATCTCCCAATGGCCCGACGGCGTATCCTTGCCGCTCGACACCTCCTGGGCGGCGCCATGGAAGGACGAGGCAAGCAGTGCCGTGCCGGCGCCTGCGGACAGCCCGGTCGCCGTCCGCGCCGCGTGGCCAAGCCCGAGCGCGATCAGGTTGGGCACCGCAAGCGGCCCCGTGCGAAGGTTCTCGCGATCGGCTCGACCTTCGGCGCAGGCCCGCATGATATGTCCGAAGGTGTCGGCGCCGGTATCGCCGTAGCGCTCGGCGTCGGCCGCGCCGCCGATGCCGAAGGAATCGAGAACGAACAGGAAAGCGCGCGCCATGGGTGCCATCATTGCCAGTCTGAGCAGCCAGACATAAGGTTGCCCGGCGGCGTTGGCAAATCGGAAACCAAACCGCAACGACCCGGCGTCATAGTCCTGCGATCGGAGCGCGGTGTCGGCGGGGAGTGCGGCAAGGATGGGCAAGGGCGGAAAATCCGCGACGGGCCGGACTTTGAGGATATGCGCGGCGGCTCTCGCGGTGCTGTCCGCCGCGCCGTCGGCGCGTGCCGACTGGCGCGACGATATAGGCACATTCCGCATCGGAATCGTCGCCGAGCCCGGCGGCGGCAACACGGTACCTGGGCTTGCGCGCCTGACGGAAGCCTACACCAACGCGCTCGGGATGAAGGTGGAATTCGTCGTCGGGCGCGACTACGCGGCGCTGATCGAGGCGCAGGCCAGCGGCCACGTGCAGTATGCGGTCTACTCGGCGCTCGCCTATGCCACGGCTTCGGAGCGGTGCGGCTGCGTGGAGCCGCTGGTCGCGCCGGTCGATGCCGACGGCGCCGTCGGCATCCGTTCTGTCCTGGTGACGCGTGACGGCAAGATACCGGATCTTGGCGCTCTGGCCTCGCACAGGATAGCGGTCGCGCCTGTCGACAATGTCGGCGGCTCCCTACTGCCGCTGGCGGAGCTCTCAGCCGGCAGCGTCAGGATCGCGCAGGATTCGCCCTTCCTGGAGCGCGCGGGCTCGGCCACGGCGGCCGAGGAGATGCTGAGCCATGGGCAGGCCGACGGCCTGTTCGGCTGGGAACCCGCCGACGCTGACGGCCAGCCCGGCAATTCGGGCGGGACGCTCGTCAGGCTGGAGGTTGCCGGCATCCCCAGGTCTTCGCTTACTGTGCTGTGGACCTCGGGCCTGTTGCGCTACGGACCGCATGCCGTGCGCACCGACCTGGACCCGGAGGCCAAGCGTCGGCTGACGGTTTTCCTCACCAATCTGAAGTCATTGACGCCAGACGTATACGATTTGATGGAGTCGACGCATTCCGGTGGCTTCGTGCCGGTCACGTCCAAGGACTATGCCGTGGCGGCGGCCATTGTGCGGCTGGGAGCCGGCGCGCGGGAATAGACGCCAAAAGCAACCTGTCAGGAATTGCGAATCCGGACGTCAGCAACCGGTGCAGGGTATCGTCTGGCTCCGCCGGGGCCTCAGATAGTAGGTTTCGCTCATCGATATGTTGCTGAAGGCGGAGGTCAATCCCAGCGCCTTGGAGCTGTTTGCGGACCAGGTGATCATCGGCTGGTAGGCGAGATCGCTTTCGACACGGATGAGAAAGGTGCCTGCGACGCTGAGCGAAGTAGGAACGGTGGTGGTGGTGCCGGCCGCGGCGTCGACGCTGGTCGTTCCGTTGACCAGCTTGCGCGACCAGACCACCTGCACCTTCGGTGTTGCGTCGGTCGAGATCTGTATGGCCGTGATGATAATCTTTGGCGACGATCGGTTGTAGGGCTGCAGCGTCGAATTGCCGATTGCCATGATTGCATCGAGGTCCGTGGACAAAACGGACTGCTGCTGCGTGACGAGGTCCGCCACCATGCTGCCGATGCGGCTGACCTTCTTGCTCGTCTCTATAGCTTGTGAGGCTTCCATCGTGACGAAGTACATGATGAGCAGCACCGGCACGATGAACGCAAACTCGATTGCGGCAATCCCGCTGCGGTCGCGGCAGAAACTTGTCAGCCTCGCTACTACGGCCGAAATCCTCAAATGTGCCCCCGCACCGCCCATATCAATCTCCACGCCCCCGACGGTCGGGCCTTAGAATGGTTCGTTCTGCCAGGTGACCGATGCGAAATGCAGCGTGTTGCCACCGTTCAGGTTGGCCATGGACTTGGCCATGAAATCCGTCATTACCGGCCACTTGTAGAAGACACGCAGCATGTTCTTCGATCCCGACGGTCCCGGAGCCACGGTGAAGGTGGTCGTGGCTGTGCCCTGCGTCAGCTGGATGTCGCCGTTCACGATCTGGAAACCCGCTGCCGCGGCATCGGTGAAGGTCGAATACTGGCGCAGATCCACCAGCAGTCCCGGACAATTCTGGGCTACCATGATCTGGAGTTCGTTGCAGATCGCCTGGTTGATCGCGGTGGATGTCGCTGCGGCTGGCTGGATCTGGCCCGTTCTTAACTGCCGGGCGACGTCGTCGGCTGCATTTGCCATCACTTCCTGGCCGGCGAAGGAAATGCAGCTTTCCAGTATGGCGAAGATGAGAAGGGCGAAAGGGATCGCCAGCATCGCGAATTCTATCGCCGTGCTGCCACGCTTGTCGCTGAAGAAGCCATGGCGGGTGCCCGCTTCGCGGTCCGTGCCTTTGCCGGATACCGGGTCCTTGCTCATGTCCGTTCCTGCCGATCCTCTGCGATACCGGCGGCAACGTAGTGAAAACCCATTGAGGTCCGGTTTGGATGACCGTTAAACTAGGCGAGTGGCCCTTAATCCGCCATTAACGTCGATGACGGGCACTTGCCCTCGCCACGCTCAATGGCCGGCGTTCATCTCGGTTTCGGAAGCTTTCTCGGCTTCGGTCTTGTAAGCGCTCTCGCAATAGGGCGTGCACGACATCGTCTGGACCTCGGCGCGCCTGTAGATGCGCACCGAAGAAGCCGCCTGCCGCACGACAGTCACCTGCTCGTCGATGATCGGGCTGCCTTCCTGGTCGAGCACGACTAGGTTGGTGACGCCGAAACCCTTGCCTGTCAGCACGATCGTCGAGGCGTCCTGCACGGAGGCGTCGGCGATCGCCTGATTGCCGACGACGACCGTATCGGCCGCCCGCGACAGCTTGACGATCTTCGCCTGGTTCATGGTGACTTCGATGCCGGTGCCGGCCCTTGCGGGCAAGACAAAAGCCGCGGCCGCCAGCAGCACGGCAACTGGAAACAGCGATCTCGGCAAGGTCATTGAGGCGCTCCGGAGCGGCAAACTGTTCAAGGGAACATGAACGAGATTGGTGAACCAACGGTTAAACCGGGGCTGTGCGTGACCTGGATTGTCCGTCCCAAACGCCATGCGTCAACAGCGCGAGCTGTATTAGCAATTTTGCAGTTGCGCCGGTCTGCGGCCTTTTGCCGGTCGGTAGGACCGCATTTCCCTGCTTAGGCCACGGTTAACCACGCAATGGGTTCGCCATCGGAAAGGAATCGGTAAGGCTGTTTATTAAGCCGATCGAAAGGGCTTCTCCCTAGATTGGCAACATCCGATCAACCGGCAAGAGAAGTTGACGGAAGTGCTGTAACACGTGGAGTAGGAGCTTCTCGAATGTCTAACCTCATCGCACGCTTTGTGAAGGACGAATCCGGCGCGACCGCCATCGAATATGGCCTGATCGCTGCTCTCATCGCGCTCGCCATCATGGTCGGCGCCACCTCGCTCGGCACCGCCCTGAACAGCAAGTTCCAGGCGATCGCCAACGCGGTCAACACCGGTACCCCGTGATAAGCGGAAGTATCCGTAGCTTGAAATGAAAGAAGGGCCGCCTTGGGCGGCCCTTCTTTCATGGTGTTTCCTTCACGGCATCCGGGCGATTTTGAGTGTCCGGCCTCATCAATCGTTAATCCGGCGCACGTAGACTGCGGCCAAAATTCCACGACGGGCACCGTCCATGCTTGAAGC
>NZ_JANINM010000538.1 GCF_024509055.1 Mesorhizobium sp.
GCCCAGGTCGGCGACTATCCGGTGGTGCTGGTGCGCGACCAGCAGGGCCGGATCAACGCCTTCCACAATTCCTGCCGCCATCGCGGCAGCCGCGTCTGCAACGCCGACAAGGGCACGGCGGCGAAGCTTGTCTGCCCCTATCATCAGTGGACCTATGAGCTCGACGGCAAGCTGCTGTTCGCCCGGCAGATGGCGGAAGGCTTCGACAAGAGCCAGTTCGGTCTGAAGCCGGTAGCCTGCGAGAGCGTCGGTGGCTACATCTTCATCTGCCTGGCAAAGGAGCCGGCCGACTTCGCGCCGTTCCGCGCCATGATGGAACCCTATTTCGCGCCGCACCGGTTGACGGAAGCCAAGGTGGCCTACGAGTCGACGATCATCGAGAAGGGCAACTGGAAGCTGGTCTGGGAAAACAACCGCGAGTGCTACCACTGCGCCGCCAACCATCCCGAGCTATGCAAGACGTTTCCGGAGGCGCCGACGGTGATCTTAGCCACGGGTTCTGAAAGCGATCCTGAGGTAGACGCGCTCTGGCAGCGCTGTGAGGCCGCCGGCTTGCCTTCGCGCTTTACCATTGACGAGGCAGGGCAGTACCGAGCCACCCGCGTGCCGCTTCTACGTGATGCGGTGAGCTATACGGCAACAGGGCGGCGTGCGGTTACGAGAAATCTGTCCGACAGCGTAGCGACCGATCGGATCGGCGCTCTCCTGCTCTATCATTATCCGACCACCTGGAACCACGTGCTGGGCGACCACGCGATCACCTTCCGCGTGTTGCCAATCAGCGCGACGGAAACGGCGGTGACGACCAAGTGGCTGGTGCACAAGGATGCCGTCGAAGGTGCTGACTACGATTTGGCCGACTTGATCCACGTCTGGACTGAAACCAATGATGAAGACCGACGCATCGTCGAGGAAAATGCGTTCGGCATCAATTCGCCAGCGTACGAACCCGGCCCGTACTCGGAATTGCATGAGGGCGGCGTGATTGGGTTTGTCGATTGGTATACAACTTTCATGGAGCCCCGGTTGCTTGAGGGTGGGAAACCTACGCTGCGCAGCGTTGCCTGACCTCCACGGGACTAGCCCGGCCGACTACGTCGCGGCTGGGCCAGTCTCTTCGAGCATCCCGAAACTCTGCTGCCAAGAGGCAGGAAGCCTCTTTAGCTTTTACTGAAATTCTCGTGAGTTGACGTGTTGGCAAGCCTTCGCCTAACTGAGGCTGACGGTTCCCGACGGGCAGTCCGACGGGAATAATAGGGAACACGGTGCAAGCGCTTCGACCGCGCCTAAGCCGTGGCTGCACCCGCAACTGTAAGCGGATTGTCTGACATCCTTGTGGTGCGCACATCTCGTGCACCATGCCACTGCAAAAGAGCTTCGCTCTCTGTGGGAAGGTAGATGTGAGGCGCAAATCGCGAGCCAGGAGACCTGCCGTCAAGACAGAGTTCATCATCCCGGACGGGGTTATCCGGATAGGAGCTAAAATGACGGTTTGCGATCCAAAGCGCCCAAGCAGCGCTCAATTCCTCTTCACGCAAAATCGCCGGCCATATCCTTGAAACGGTCGTCCTAGGAACGCACTCGGTCGCGGTTAGCCCAGATCTCCTGCGTGCGCCCGAGACCGCGAGCGCTCTCTGTCTGTTGTCGTTGCAGCTTCGCCGCTGCGCCCACCCACGAACGCCGAGGATAATCATGAACCGCAACATAATACGAACTGCAGTGTTAGCCGTGACGGCAATTTCGACCAGCCTGTTTGCTGCCGAAGCAAATGCGGCTGCAACCAAATATCCGCTCACCATCACAAACTGCGGCCAATCCGTCACCTTCGACAAGGCCCCGGAAAAAACCGTGTCGATCGGCCAGGGCATGACCGAGATCCTGTACTCGCTTGGATTGGCGGACAAGATCGTCGGGACCGCGGTCTGGGTCGGCCCGGTGCTGCCGGCTTACGCGGATGCCAACAAGAAGATAAAGCGCCTCGCCGACAACGACCCCAGCTTCGAGGCCGTCGTCGGGCAGGAGCCGAACCTCGTCGCCGCCGAGTTCGAGTGGCATGTCGGCGCCCAGGGGTCGGTGGGCAAACGCGAGCAGTTCTCGGCGCTCGGGATCAACACCTACATTGCTCCCGCGGACTGCGTTGCCAAGATCAACACCGACGGCGGCGACGGCGTGCGCAAGGAACTGTTCACGATGGACCTGATCTATCAGGAGATCGGCGAACTGGCTCAGATATACGACGTGCAGGATCGCGGCGATGCGCTGATTGCATCGCTCAAGAAGCGTGAAGCGGATGCCGTCGCGTCGCTGGGCGGGTCGGCCAAGGACCTCCCGATCGTCTTCTGGTTTTCCAGCAAGGAAGTTAAGGGCGACGCCTTCATCGCCGGAAAGAACAGCGCACCCGCCTACATCCTGAAGACGCTGGGCGCAAAGAATGTCGTGACGACGGAGGAGGAATGGCCGCTGGTCGGATGGGAGACGATTTCTCAGGCCAATCCGGCCGTGATCGTCATTGCCACCATGGACCGCCGCCGTTACGCCGCTGACGATCCGAAGGTCAAAATCGACTTTTTGGAAAAGGACCCCGTCACCAGCCAACTCGACGCGGTGAAAAACAAGCACTTCGTTGAGATGGATGCGCAATCGATGAATCCTACGATCCGCACCATTGACGGCATCGAAACCCTGGCTGCCGGGATCAAGTCCTTTGGGCTTGTGAAGTGAGCCACGGCATTTTGGCCCGGCATGGATGGGGAGCACTTGCGGCATTCTCCATCCTGGCGGTCGTCGCGCTCGGTGTTGCGATCAGTCTCGCCGTTTCAATCGGCGAGATTTCCATTCCTGTCGACACCACCATCAAGGCAGTAGCGAACCGCCTTCTAGGAACGACATTCCAATTGAGCCGCATCCATGAGGGTATCGTCTGGGACTATCGCCTGAGCCGTGCCTTGGTGGCGGCGAGCGCAGGAGCGGCCCTGGCGGTTTCGGGCGCCATCCTTCAGGCCATGCTGCGCAATCCGCTGGCTGAGCCCTACGTGCTTGGCATCTCGGCAGGCGCGTCAACCGGCGCCGTTGCGGTGATGATCCTTGGCTTCGGCTACGGGGTGCTCACGCTTTCAACAGGCGCATTTGTGGGCGCGGTGGTGGCCTTCGTGATGGTGTCCCTGCTTGCCGCCGGCGCCGGCGGAGGCTCGGATCGCATTATCCTGGCCGGCGTTGCCGGCTCGCAGATGTTCAATGCCCTGACGTCCTACATCGTGACCACGTCAGCCAATGCCGAACAGGCACGCGGCGTCATGTTCTGGCTGCTGGGCAGTCTTTCGGGCGTGCGATGGCCAGATGTCTATCTCGCCGGCCCAGTCGCCATAGGCGGCTTCGCGCTATGCATGCTTTACGCTCGGGCTCTCGATGCCTTCACCTTCGGGGCGGATGCCGCTGCCGCGCTTGGCATCCCGGTCATGCGCGTACGCCTCGTCCTACTCGGCCTGACTGCCCTTTTGACGGCTACGATGGTGAGCATCGTCGGCTCGATCGGCTTCGTGGGGCTCGTCATTCCACATGCCGCACGGTTCCTGGTCGGTCCTGGTCATGGCCGTCTGTTACCCGCGACTGCAATGACAGGTGCGATATTCATGGTGCTCGCCGATATCGTATCGCGGATCATTATCCCGCAGCAGATTCTGCCGATCGGCGTTGTCACGGCTCTCTTTGGTGCTCCTGCATTCGCCTTCATCCTCTACAGGGCGAGGCAATCCGTATGAGCATCTCTGTTCGTGACGTGCATTGGGGCACGAACGGCGTCCTGATCGTCGACGGGGTCAGCCTCGATTTGGCCACTGGCAAAACCCTTGGGCTTCTCGGCCCGAACGGTTCTGGGAAGTCCAGTCTTCTTCGCCTGATCTGCCGGCTTCGGAAGGTCAGAAGCGGTGTCATCACGCTCGGCGAGACAGAGCTTTCGAGCATGAGCAGGCTCGACATCGCCAAGCGTGTTGCACTGGTGGAGCAGCAGGCAACCACGGAAGCACGCGTGACCGTGCTGGATGTGGTGCGCCTCGGCCGCACGCCGCATCGAGGGCCAATTGCGCCCTGGAACGCCAGAGACGACGAGGCGGTGACGAATGCCCTCAACTATGTTGGCATGACAGGCAAGGCCCAACAGCTCTGGCATACCCTGTCGGGCGGTGAACGCCAGCGTGTGCACATCGCTCGAGCGCTCGCTCAAACGCCGACGGAGTTGCTCCTCGACGAACCGACCAATCACCTGGATATCCAGCACCAGCTGGAAATCTTGTCCCTGGTGACCAAGCTGCCGGCGACAAGCATTATTGCGCTGCACGATCTCAATCTCGCATCGATGTTCTGCGATTCCGTAGCGGTGCTCAGTCGCGGCCGTGTTGTCGCGTCCGGCGCGGCGGAGGATGTGCTTTCCGAGGACCTGCTTGCCGACGTGTTCGGCGTGAGGGTCCGCGTCGAGCGCTCGCCCCACCACGGTCGCCATCACATTCATTATCTTGGACGGGTGACGTGACCGCTCAAAATTTCAGCCTGAAAGATGAAATCAGGGAATACTGGTCCAAACGTTCCGAAACGTTCGACGTGGCGTTCGGGCACAGGATACCCCGAGGCCCTGAATTTGATGCCTGGCAGAAGCAGATCAGGGATCATCTGGGCCCGAAGCCATTGCGCGTTCTGGAACTGGCATGCGGAACCGGCGAGGTTACCGCACTCATTCATGACCTCGGCCATGACGTGACCGCGCTCGACTTTTCAGAAGCCATGCTTGCGGTCGCCAAGACCAAACAAGCGGCGAAGGATCGGCTCCGATTTTTACTGGCCGATGCCGAAAATCCCATGGAGCCTGAGGCAAGCTACGACGCGATCATATGCAGGCATTTAGTATGGACGCTCACTGATCCGGCTAAGGCTTTCAACGAATGGCATAGCCTCCTGAGACCAGGAGGAATTCTTCTCATCTTTGACGGAGATTGGGCCAAGCCGACGAGCTTGGGACGAGTGGCGTCCAGCCTCATATCGATGATCGATCGCTTTCAAGGTGAAGACGCTTACTACGACGGAGCCATGGGCGACCGTCACTCTGCGATCATGACGCAACTTCCGTTTGGGTCTGGTTTGGTTCCTGGTCGCATCCTGCCGCTTCTCGCTGAGGCTGGTTTCGAGGGCTTCCAGGTGGCAAGCCATTCGCCAATAGCCAAGGCTCAACGAACGCAAGCGAATTGGCGCAACTGGCTGCGAACCTTTGTGTACCGGCGCTTCATTCTCCTCGCTACAGCCAAGGCGATTTGAGGGAAGGCAGCGCTCGATAGACTATCCATCACGTTGGCCATCCCACCAAACAGCAGATTCAGCATCACCATCTCTGCGCTTGCTGCCAGAGAGTTTCTTGGCAGCCGATGCTCAAGCGCTCGGAGGTTGAGATCGTCCAGTCCTGACAGATGATCGTCGATCGCCGGTATGGCATCGCGGAATTCCACCATCAACTCGACCGCAGCGACCTGCGTCAGCGGCACCTTCCGCAGGGGACCAAAATATGCCGCCGAGCGGCCTGCTAAAATATGTTAGCTTTGCTTAACCGCGCCGATAGCCGAAAATTGCCGGCAGGAAATCCAGCCTGGTCGCCTAATCCGCTGCCGCATCGAACTAGGCGGTGATAGGATACGAGGATTGAGGTTTCAAACGCGTCGTCCGGTGCACGGGACTATTGCGGCGCCACGTGCCCGGCGGATCATTCGAGAAGACAATGAGCAAGTACAAGGACCATCGAGATCAGCGCCGGCATCGGCATCACGATGAGGACGCTCGCTTTTCAGAGAGGACACCAGAACCGAGCTACTTCCAGCAGCGGCCGGCCGTCGTTGCCGCGATTCAAGCCGACGCAGAAGTAGTATGGTTCAATTCAGGAAAAGGCTTTGGCTTCGTCAAGCTCGTAGACGGTGCTGAGGTTTACCTGCACATGCGTGCCCTGGAGATGGTCGGAAAACCCGACCTTTCAGAGGGTATGCGTCTCAAAGTGACGGTCGAAGAAACGCCGCGGGGCCGTCAGGTCGCGCAGGTGCTCGAGGTTGGCGACACTGTTTCGAAGGTTCGTGCGGACAGCGGCCGTCCCACAGGGGCTTTGGGCGGGAGCAGGTCGCAGCTGAAGAGCGAAGGAACCGTCAAATGGTACAATCCCGAAAAAGGATTTGGCTTTATCGCTCCCTCTAACGGCGACAGGGACATCTTCGTCCATGCGACCGCACTGGCCCGGTCGGGGCTCAGTGCGCTCGCGGAGGGGCAGAAGGTCGTTGTGGAATGCGGGCAAGGTAAGAAAGGCCTGGAAGTCCAAAGTATACGCCTTGAGGGGTGAGGACCTGCCATCGGACCCCAGACTGGGATCATGTCGGACTGTCTAATTGGCCACACGATCGGCAGGTACCGCGCCGATGATCCCCTGTTCGCTCTAGGGCAACGCGGCAACTTCATTCGAGTTAGCCGCGGCTCGATATGCAAGTTCTCACATTAACTGCGCGATGAGGGCGACAACGAAGGGAAAGGACTAGACGAATGCACGTAATGTCGCTTCTCAAGACGGAAATGTTCGACATCTCGATAAATGGTCGACCTGCCTCGGTGGAGGACCTATTCCCGGGCTGGAACCAACACGACCGATTTGGGCTCGTCATCGACGAAGCTTTCGGCGGGATCGGTGCGACGCATTTGCTCCAGTTGGGTATGACCGCCTACTACGATGTCAAGCCATCACGTCGTACCACGCTGACGGTCTACCCGGAGATTTATGCGTTTCACATCGGCAAGGGCCACGGAGCCCACGCCCATTATGACTTCTGGCCAGCCAGGCGGGAGGTCATTTTAGCAACTAACGATCATCGTGAAATCCTGGACGCTATCAACGATCGTGGAATAACCCGCCTCGCGGTTCCCGACCGTCCGATGCGTAATGTTGTCCATCGGCCAAAAGAAGAGGATGCCGCCTTCGATCGGATTGCCTCCGCGTTTGTTTATGATTCGTCGGGGCGGGCAGCTGGGTCGGACGTGACGATAGCCGGCAAGGACAAGCGTACAGAGTACAATCCCACTCAGACTCTTCGGCCCCTTTCGGAGTTGCGATTGAATCGGATCTCTTCGGCGACAGGGCGTCCCATGAAGGAAGCGGACGACACCTTTCTTCACTGGATAGTTGAACGTGACGCTGACGTGACGGATGAGGATCGCGCATTCGCTCGAGCGCGCCGAGAGCTAGTAAAGACCGGAGGTCTCGGCTCGGAAGCCTATCGTCGAGTACCTGTTGCAGAAGCACTGAAGCGCCTCGCATCAGCAGGTCGTGGGGACGCATGATCTACATACAGGGGAGACGTAGCTAGCCTGCGACGGCTTAGTAGAACTGCAGGACCTATATCAGCGAGCAAATGTTCCGTCCCGGCGAATGGTCCAGTCTTGCGGCCTTCCAAAGGAGGATATTGCGATCCGCGGATTTGCAGCATTGAACGATAGCTCGCGCTTCACTCGCTCGAAGTCGATCCCGCTGGCCTGCTAAGTGGCTTGCGCCGATAATCAGCACGGCGTTGGTCTCCCTTTCATAAACCTGTTCTGCTACTCCCGTCGTTCCAGGGATTGGGGCGCGAGCAGAAATGGGTCAGCGTAATGCCATCGACTCGTGGCGCGAAATACGCCTTCAGGTTCTGGAGCGTGACAACCATCGCTGCGTTTCGTGCTCGACCCCGGTGAGGTCGGCAGAAGCGGACATCCATCATCTTTTGCCCAGGTCGATGGGGGGAACGGACGAGCTCTCCAACCTGATTACTCTCTGCGATGGCTGTCATGCCGTCCATCACCCCAACCTGGCCGGTGGTCTCGCGAGGCGGATTATTGAGCGATGGGCGGCCAGGCTTGCCCGTTGGTTGGACACCGAGGGCACGGTTTCTGAGGGCGTTGGCAACTTCGGCCCGGTCCTTCGTCTTTTCGGAAAGGATCGCTTCCGGGAAGGTCAGCTGCCGATCGTGTTGGCCGCTCTCGCTGGAAAATCTGTCCTGGTCGTCAGTCCGACTGGATCAGGCAAGACCCTTTGCTTCCAGCTTCCTGCCGTCCTCCGTAGTGGCCTGACCATGGTTGTCAGCCCCCTGAAAACGCTGATGTCGGAACAGGTGTCCGATCTGCTGGCGAGGAAGGTCCCTGCCACCTTCATCAATAGCGACCTGAGCATTGAAGAGAAACAGACCCGTTTTTCAATGCTCGAAAGGGGCGCGATCAAGTTGCTCTATCTGGCTCCCGAGCGCTTCTTCGTCAGGAGCGAGAGCGAACGTGCTCGCCTGAAGCAGACGCAGCCTTCGTTCATCGTCGTGGACGAGGCCCACTGCGTCGATCAATGGGGCAGGGACTTCCGGCGGGAATACGGCCGGCTGAAGGAAGTTCGTGAAAAGCTTGGTGCACCACCAGTCCTTGCGTTCACTGCGACCGCTGGGCGCGAGATGCAGCAGCGCATCCTGCTGTCGCTTGGGATCGAGGACGTTGAGGTCTTTGTCCGGGATGTCGACAGACCAAACATTGCGCTCCTTCGCTGGCGATGCGCCGCCGAACAGCGGGCAGGGGAAATCGCATCTCTCCTGCGACTGCGAGAGCTCAAGGGACAGAAGGCGATGGTGTTCGTGCCGTCGACGAAGGTCGGAGAGGAATTACAAACTGCGCTCGGCAATTTGGGGCTCGACGTGCCCCTCTATCATTCCAAGCTGGGGAACGCGTGGGAGCGGCAGGAACTCGTCAAGAGGTTCCTTGGGCAGAGCAAGCCACCCTTAGACCAGATCATCTGCACCAATGCCTTTGGCATGGGGCTCGACGTGCCGAATGTCCGTCTGGTAATCCATTGGCAGCAGTCGGCCTCGGTTGAAGACCAACTGCAGGAGTTCGGCCGAGCCGGAAGGGATGGAAAGGCTGCCGTGGCAGTTATGTTCCACACTGGGGCGAGCGTCGGCCGCGATATCTCGCGGCTGCGTTTCATGGCCGAAAAAACGGTGGAGGCTGCACACGTCCCTGGGCTCGACTTGGAGCAGATGCTGGAACAGCGCTATCGCCAGATTGATCAGGTCGCCGAGATGATGAAGGCGCGAGCCTGCATGCGCGCTTCAATCTCAGAGTATTTTCAGGGGCCGAAGACCACTCGGCGGCCAAGCCTTTCAATCAGGATTCTTGATTGGGCATTCGGCGCGCGAACAAAATCTCGGCGTTTCCGAGCCTGTTGCGATCATTGCGACAAGGCGGAGATCAAGCGCCGCGGCGCAGCGCGATACGTTGCCCGGGTGATTGCTGGTTAGGTTTTCACAAGGGTCGATGCTAGTTGGCTGCTGCCGCCGGGTTGGGAAATGTTTTCCTGAGTTCTTTGTTGAACCCCCCCTATGAGGATTCGATAATGGTTCCCAAGCCAACTGCGTCTCATCTGACGAAAATGGCGCGTTTGCATCGCCAACGCTACCGGCGAGGTTGTTGGATCGCAGCCCGAAAGTCGTGAATTGAGCTGAGTAGCAACCGCAACCGAATGCCGTGTTTTGACGGCCGATCGCGCTGCTGCGCACCAGCGCGTTTCCACCATTGGTCAAACCGATTTTCATAGCGAGGTCCGTCCAAACCCGGCGCCACCGACGCCGGCGTTCTCGCTAGCATATTTGCCCTCGACGACGGACGTCTCGACGCCGGCCCATTGCCTGCAGATGGCAGAGCAGTTGCGGCGTCAAGAAAATTTTGGAACTGCCTTGAGCGTGACTGCGCCCTATCCGAGAAGCACGGACAGCGTGCCATTTCCAACGAGACCGCGAGTGATGCTTCCTTTGGCTGGCAGGAGCGGGATAATACACGCCTGGACGGCGTGATAGATATCGGGACGTCCAATGAAGACCCGATTAACAGACCGCAACTGCCTGTCGAGTTCGGGGATCCACCCGCCAGCGCGCCGATCGATGAAGTGGTTGCTCACGAAGGCCCAGATGCGTCGATACCATTCTTCGAAACAAGGGCTATCATCGACGGACGCCAGCACGGCTGCTGCGCAGATGCCTTCGGCGCAGGGCCACCAATACAGATCACTGCGATCAGGAATGTCGTCCCAGGTCAAAGTGTAGTAGAAGCCTCCGGTCTCATTGTCCCACCCGGTGGCCACCGTCTTGAGGAAGAGGCCCTTCGCCGCTTCGAGCATCCACGGATGGGTGCGGTCGCCCAACTCCCATAGCTGGATCAGCAGTCGGCTCCACTCCAGGGCATGTCCTGGCGTTGTGCCTCTCGGTCGGAACATCGGATCGCCGGCATATGCGAGATCGACGGTCCAGTCGCGCCTAAAGTGCTCGGCTACACGCCAGCCCTGCTCGCGCGCATGACGCCCGATGATCAGCTCGGCGATCTTTACAGCTTTGTCCAGGAGCTGTTGCTCGCCAGTGGCCTCGAACGCAGCCATCAGCGCTTCGCACAAATGCATGTTGGAATTCTGACCGCGGTAGCCGCTTATCTCGCCCCAGTCCGCCGCGTATTCTTCTGAGGTCGCCCCGACGCCGGCTTCCCAGAACCGGAGGTCGAGCACGTCGAGGACGTCGCTCATCAGGCGATCGGCGTCAGGATGACCCACGACTTTGGCTGAGGACGCAGCCAGGATCACGAAGGCGTGGCCGTAAGCCAGTTTTTCCGGACTTATCGGCTTTTCGTCGTCGACGCCCCAAAAATAGCCGCCGTTTGTAGTGTCTCGGTGGCGTTTCCAGATAAAATCCATACCATGATCGATGCTTCGTTCGGCGCCGGGCAGACCGAGAAGATGAGCAACCGAGAAACAGTGCACCATTCGCGCGGTGTCGTGGAGTCGACGTAAACTACCGACATGGCCTGGAGAGGGAGGATTGGGTTGCCCATCATCGCCCAGCGTGAAGAACCCGCCCTTCGGATTGAAGGACGGGAATTGGAAGTAGTCGAACAGCGAGCGCGCCTGCGACAATAGCCAATGACGGTGGACAGGGCGCTCTATGAAACGGGGCGCGGCGGTTCCGATCCAGGATGGCTGAGTGCGATCAGTCATTGAGCAATCCCTTCGTGGCGTTCGGCGATGTTCAATCAGTTGTGGCAGCTAGCATGATGACGCGCGCCGTTGACGCTCAGCTGAGCCGCATGAACCACATAAAGCATTCGGGTAGCCGTGATGAGAGGCGGTTGCGTACCGGCCGGAACGACAGCCTTCAGTTTGGCTTTTTTGCGTTTCGGTCATGCCTTCCTGACATCCACGACTGCCATGGCGGCGCGGCCGGCTGCCTCAATGCCCTCGTCGCTATCTTCGAACACTAGACAGTCGCCAGGCTCAACGCCCATCCGTCTGGCGGCCTCGAGAAAGAGCGCAGGCGAAGGTTTGCCCATGCCAACGTCGTCGAAAGTGACGACGTGGTCGAAGAACGGCCAAAGGCCGCAGGCCGTCAGCGTGCGGTGTACGAGTCGGCGGGGGCCGCCGGACGCGACGGAAATTGGAAGCTGGCCCCTCAACTGTTTGGCGATGCCGGCGACACGCTTGATCTCCAATATAGGAAGCGAGGCGTCGCAATAAATTTCCTCGCTCCTTGCGATAGCCGCATTCCGATCGATCTTCACGTTGAACTGGGCGTCGAACTCGTCGAAGAGATGCCCTCGCGACAGCCCGAGTCGGGCAAAGTACCAGCCTGTCGGCAACACTAAGCCCTGCTCTGCGAGCGCCGACCTGAGCGAGTTAAAATGATGCGGAGCAGTTTCAGCCAACGTCCCGTCGCAGTCGAAGATCAGGGCCTTGAAGTCATAGCCCGAGATGTCGATCAGTTCCGGCGGGTCGGCTGTTCGATCACCAGACACAGTATCCTCCGTCGGCGACGACGATCGAGCCTGTCATGAGGCTCGACGCTTCCGAAGCCAGGAACAGAACGATCGACGCGATCTCATGCGTTTGGCCGACCCGTCCGGTTGGCGTGTTTCCGAGCCAAATCTTCGTCGTCTCGACGTCGTTCTTCAAAGCGAAGGCGTTCATCGGTGTCTCGATGAAGCCCGGCGCGACGGCATTGACGCGAACTCCGCGAGGAGCCCATTCGGCGGCCAGCGACTTGGTGATGTGGTGCACGCCCGCCTTGGAGGCGTTGTAATGCACGTTCTTCTGGGGCCGTACGACGATCTCGCCGGCCATTGAGCCGATGTTCACGATCGATCCGCTGCCGCGCTCGATCATATGCCGCCCGAATGCCTGCGCACACCAGAACACGCCGTTCATGTTGACGGCCACCACCTCGTTCCATTCGCTTTCGGTGATGTCTTCGCCAGCAGTCTGTCTGCCGATCCCGGCATTGTTAACCAGGATGTCGACCGGCGGCAGCCGGTCGGCGAGAGCGCGCACCGCTTTCGCGTCGGTGATGTCAAGCTGTTCGAAAGACACCGCCAACCCGTCGAGACGCTGTTTCGCGGCTGCGAGGTTATTGGCACTGTAGTCGACTACAATGACCTCGGCTCCCGCCTGCAGCAACGCGTCCACGCAGGAAGCGCCGATGCCTCCGGCCCCGCCAGTGACGACGGCCTTCATGCCGTCCAATCTGAATTTCGAGAAGTAGTCCATCTTAGCCTCCGATGGCCGCAGGTTGTTTGATCAAGTCAAGCGCGAGCGATGCCGCGCCGACCAATCCCGCGTTGTCGCCGAGCTCCGCGGGGACGACCTTCACGTCCTTGAACGGCGCCATGGCGTCCCGCCTGATCACGGCATGGATGCCGTCCGAAAGCAGGTCGAAGGCCTTAGAGACCCCGCCGCCCATGATGACGACGTCCGGACTGAAGATGTGGATTAGGCCGGTGAAACCCACTCCGAGATAATCGGCTTCTTCGGCCATGAGCCGAACGCATTCCGCATCGCCCTGGCGAGCGCCCTCGACGACGTCTTTCGACAAGACCTCTGCGGTCGCGGCCCGATGTCCCAGATAGCCATTGGGGTTTGCGGCGGCGGCCGCCTTGGCGCGCTTGCCCAAGGCAGTGCCCGCGGCGAGGGCCTCGAAGCAGCCTCTCGTTCCACAGGAGCAAACCGGACCATTGGGGACGATCTGGAAATGCCCGATATGGGCTCCCATTCCCCGACGGCCATGCATCAGGCGGCCGTCGACGACGGCTCCTCCGCCAAGGCCCGTGCTGACGGTCGCGTAGACGATGTTGTCAAGGCCGCGGCCCGCACCGTGTTTCCACTCGCCGCAGGCTGCGGCAGTGCCGTCGTTTTCCACCGCCACCGGAAGGCCGAACGCGTCTGCAAGAGCGCGCCGCAATGGGAACTGATCCCAGCCAGGCAGCGTCGGGATGTGGTCGACGACGCCGCTGACGGTATCCAGGGGACCTGGTGCGGCTACTCCAACCGCCTTGATTTCGGACTCCGGAAGATCGCCCCGCACCATGGCCGCGAGGTTCCGGAACTGGCGCATGACGGCGGCGGGCCCGGCGATGTCCGTGGCCGCAGCGGTGCGGACGAGCACTTCACCGTCTCGGACCAGGGCAGCGCGGACCTGGGTCCCGCCGAGGTCGAAACCTATGGCGTGATTTCCGGGCATTTCCTCAGCCCTCAATCGCTTGAGCATGGACCCATTCCATCCTTTTGGGGAAATCCTCGGCGTTGAACGCCAGCGAGCCCATGACGATCGTCTCGGCTCCGGCCCGACGAAGTCCAGGCACGGTATGCTCCCGGATGCCGCCATCGGCGGCGAGCAGGACTCGCTGCAGCAAGTGGGCGTCGGCGATCAGCTTCCTGGCTTCTTGGAGACGGAGTTCCGCCTCCGGATCGAGCCCCTGACCCTTGACCCCGATCCGCGTCCCGAGAAGGGTCAGGATGCCGATCCGGTCGACATAACCAGCCGCATGGGACACGGGGGTCTGGAGCTGGAGAACGACGCCCGTTTCGGCGCCGAGCGACGCGATGAGGTCGAGTCCCCGATGCAGGTTGCCGTTCTCCGCATGGATGCTGATGAGATCGGCTCCTGCGTCGGCGAACTGGCGGATCTGGTCTTCAAGGATGTCGTCGGTAGCCATGAGGTGAACGTGGAGAGGCTTGGCCGTCTTCTTCCGGCATACGGCGACGAGATCGGGGAAGAAGAGCAACGCGGGCGAGAAATGTCCGTCGGCGACATCGATATGGTAGATGTCGGTGAGCCTATCGACGCGGTCGATTTCCTCGGCGAGCCTACCGAGATCAGCCGACCAGAGCGACATCTCCGCTAGCAAACGGTTCGTGGGCAGGGCTTCGAGCCAATCGGAGGGCGGTTTCAAAGTCAGATCTCCTTCAGGAATTTCGAGAGCGCGGAACGGAAGTCGTTGCGGTAGGCGAGGGCGTCGTCAGCCTTGGGGGTGATTTCCACGAAGTTCGCTCCGGGAATCCAGGACGCGATCTTGCGGGCGTATTCGATCGGATGCACGGCGTCCCGGCCGTGTCCGATGACAATCGTCGGTACGGAAATGGCCCGGAGCTCTTCCTCGGTGACACCTGGGCCATCCGCGGAAATCCTGCGCAGCAGCGCAGACGTGACGCCGATCGGCTCTTTGGCAAAGAAACCGCGGATCGAGGTCAGGTTGTCCGGACCTTCCTTGGCCAAATGCTCGGCGGCGTCGGAGAGCTCGAAACGGCGCCTCGCCTCGTCCGGCGGGAAAAGCTCGAGCAGCTCGCCCGCAAGAAGGTTGGGAAACATGTTGTCGGGACCGCTGGCACTGAGCCACGCGGGGCGGGCGATGACCAGAGCTTTCACGAGGTCGGGCCGCTTCACCGCGAGGTGGAGGGATATCGCCGCCCCCATCGAGATTCCGCCGATCACAGGATGCTCAATTCCGGCGCCTTGGATGACCGTGGCGATGTCCCTGGCAAACGTCGGGATCGAAAAGTCGGCCAGGGGCCCCGGGTCCGAGGCTCCGTGGCCGCGGCACTCGACTGTCACGCGCGAAAAGCCTTCGCCCGACGGAAATACCTGACCCGGCTGCGCCTGGTCGCCACATAGCCCGTGCTGGAAGACGAAGGGCATTCCTTCGCCTTCCGCATAGACGGCAAGGCGGACACCGCCGGCGGTCTGGAAGTTCCGGCTCATCCCGGCGCCTTCTCACCCAAGGCAGTCTTGAGGAACGAGGCGACCCCCCGGGCTTCAGCCGCACCGAGACCGTGGGTGATGAGGTCGCCGTGGAAGCCTGCTGCCTTTAGCGACGCGATGTACCTTGGATAGTCGATGACGCCCTTGCCCGCGGTGGCGAACGATCCGTCCGCGTTGCGGTCCTTGGCATGCGCGATCGCGATGCTGTCTTCGAGCAGACGCACCGCTTCTTCGATGATCGCGGCCCGCTTGTCGTCGTCCTCGACCTCGAAGAGGTTCGCGGGGTCGAAGACGATGCGGATGCGATCCGTGCCCATCGTGTCCAGTAACGTTCGTGCCTTGTGGGCGGAGTTGATGACGTTGGCGAGCTCTGGCTCCACGCCGATGTAGATGTCGTACCGCTCTGCGACGGCGACCAAATGGCGGAATTCTGCAATCATCTCCGCCCATGCTTCCGATGACTGGTTCTCCGGGTGGTCGCGCCACTGGTCGGCTGCGTCGCGGCTGCCCGTGCACACTGTGAGCAAGTCGGAGCCGATCTCGCGAGCGACGGCGGCAATGGCCTCGAAGCTGCGCCGGCCCTTTTCGCGCGTCGCGAGGTCTGGATGGATCATGTTGTAGGTCGCTGAAATCGCTGCGATCGCGACATTCGTCTCCGCGGATGCCGAATTGATCGCCTTCACGGCCTCGTCGGGGATCGACGCCGGCAACGCGCCGATGCCAGAGCAGGCGAAATTGTACTGGACCGAGGCGAACCCGGCGTCGCGCGCTGCTGTCAGGACCCCGATCGGGCTTTCGCCTGGGAAGGTCTTCGCGAAGATACCGAGGCGCATCAGACCTTGCCTCCGACGTCGGCGAGCTTGACGGACTTGCCGCTCTTGACCGATTGCATCGCCGCCACCATGCCCCTGACCGAGGCGACGCCGTCGTCGATGTTCGCGCCAGTCATCGGCGCGCCATTGAGAATGGTGTTCGCGAAGCCCTCAAGCTGGCGCCGATAGAAATGGCCGTCCGCACCGAGTATCCGGCTCGTCGCGCCGGTCTTCTCGCTGAAGATGTCGACGTCGCTGGTTTTGAAGAGCCACGGATTGTAGGTCTTGGCGACGATGCTGCCGTTCTCGCCATAAATCTGGAAGCCCTCGTGCCAGTCCATCCGGACCGGGACCGTGAGGTCGAGATGGCCCATCACGCCGTTTGAGAACTCGACGTCGATGAACCACGAGAAGGCGTTGAAGCGGTTCCGCATGCGGGCCTGGAGTTCGACGATCTCGCCGGCGAAATAGCGCGCCGTGTCGAGGAGGTGGCTGCCGTGCGCAAGCATGTAGTACTGGGCGAGGTCCGCCTTGGGATTGCCCGAAGGCTTCTTGGCGTTGGCGCTCTTGATCATGAAGGGCTGTACGGCGTCCGTGACAGCGTAGCGGTGGGTTGAATCGCAATACCAGGCCTTGAGCGCGAGCATCTCGCCCATCTCGGCACCGATGAACTCCTTTGCGCTCTGGAGGCCAGCGTCGTAGCGCTTCATGTGTCCGACTTGCAGCACCCGGTCGCTCTTGCCGACGGCGGTGCGAAGCTCTTCGACCTCATCAACCGACGTTCCGATCGGCTTCTCGCAAAGGACGTGCTTGCCCGCCTTGAGCGCTGCGACTGACGCCGGGACGTGGAAAGCGTCGGACGTGGCGATGATGACAGCATCCACATCCGGATCGGCGAGCATCGCGTCATAGTCGCTGTAGCTCCTGGCAGGGGCATAGGTCGCCGCCATGCGGTCGCGGAGGTCGTCGGCCACATCGCAGATCGCATAGAGTTCAACGTTCTTGGCCTTAACCGCGCTTTCGAAATGCGCCGCCTGCGAGATCGGTCCGCAGCCCAGGATGCCTATCTTCAACATCCGGTTACCCTCAGTCATGTTTCTCTCCATATCCTGGACGCAGGTGCGCCCGTGTCAGCTCAAAATGTTGCCGCCGTCGACATTGAGTGTCTGGCCGACGATGTATTCGGAATCCGCCGATGCGAGGAACACCGCTACCGAGGCGATCTCGGCGGGCGTTCCCATTCGTCCAATCGGCACGGCTGCGCCGGCTTGCCGGCGCTTCTCGCCAGCAGCGACTCCGTATTGGCGGGCGTAGAGTTCGTCGATGCGGTCCCACATTTCGGTCTCGATCACGCCGGGCGCGATCGCGTTGACCCTGATGCCGTCCTTGACGAGCGCGATGGCGGCGGATCGGGTGAAGCTGATAACGGCTGCCTTGGTCGCCGCGTACACCGACGATGCAGGTTCGGCCTGCCTCCCGGCCTGCGACGCCATATTGATGATCGAGCCGCCTTTGCCGTCGGACTTCATCTGCCGGGCGACGGCCTGCATTACGAAGAACAGGCCGCGCACGTTGACGTTGAACAGGCGGTCGAAATTCTCGGTCGACACGTTCAGCAACGGCTCCATGCCGAAAACGCCTGCATTGTTGACCAGCACGTCGATCCGGCCGACCTCGTCCGCCAGCTTCGTGAGGCGTACACCGATGTTCGCGACGTCGGCGACGTCGAGCTCGAGCGGCACGGCCCCGCGTCCGATCTCGGCGGCGGCTGCAACGGTCCGTTCCTTCCGGACATCCGCGACCACAACCTTGGCACCTGCAACCGCAAACGCCGCCGCGACCGCCCGGCCGATGCCGGCCGCCCCGCCGGTCACGAGAACCGTTTTCCCAGCAAAGTCGGGCATGGTCAGGCCCGTGAAGCGTGTTCGAGGGCGCCGAGCATGTCGCCATTGTCGATCATCGCGTGCGCCTTTTCGAAGGCTTCGACCATGCGGGGGTCATCGGCAAGCCGGAGCGACTTGAACATGGAGAGACGCAGGATCGCGAGATGGTCATCCGTCTCAAGGATGGCGCGGTCTTCGGCGGTGAGCTTCGGCTCGTTGACGAGGATCGGCCCGCCCTGCAGGTCGCTGCCGGCGAGGTAGCGCTCGAAGCATGCCAAAGCCAGAGCCACCCTGGCAAACGAGGCTTCGCCGGCGAGCATCATCGACAGAGTTTTGGTCAGAAACACCGGCAGCTTGGCGGCGCCGTTGTTGGCGATGCGTTCCAGCTGGTCGCCGATCGCCGGATTTGCGAAACGCTCGAGGACCATATCCTTGTAGGCGGCCAGCGACAGGCCTTGCGGGCCCGACACACGCGGCATGGCATCGCGCTCGAGGAAACCGTCAAGGTAGGCGCGGATGGCCGGATCACCCAGCGCGTCGTGCACCAGGCGGTAGCCGCACATCAGCGCCGGATAGCTGAGCATCATATGGGAGGCGTTGAGCAGCCGCCCTTTCACGGCTTCGAAGAGCTCCACGTCGTCGCGCAGTTCAACTCCGACCTGCTCGAGGGGCGGCCGTCCCGCGACAAAGCGGTCCTCGACCACCCATTGGGTGAAGGACTCGGCCGTCACCGGAGCCCGGTCATCAATTCCGGTCAGGTCGCGGATCTGCATTATGGTTGCATCGTCGACCCGTGGCGCAATCCGGTCGACCATGCTGTTCGGGAAGGTGACGTTGGCGGCAATCCACGAAGCAAGCTCCGGATCGCGGGCGCCGGCAAAGCCGAGGATCGCCTTCTCGGCGACCTTGCCGTTGCTGCGCAGATTATCGCAGGACAGGACGGTGAATCCGGCCAGACCTGCCGCGCGACGGCGCTCGAGCGCCTCGACGATGTAACCGAATGCCGTGCGGGGTTGGCTTGGCTGGCGCAAATCCGCCACTACATCGGGATTGGCGAGATTAAACGCGTCCGACGCCTCATCGATGTTGTAGCCGCCTTCGGTGATGGTCAGAGAGACGATGCGCGTGCTGGGGGCGGTCAGCGCGGCAAGAGCGTCAGCGCCTGCCGTAGGCGCGTGGATGTAACGGAGCAGCGCGCCAATGATCTGCGTAGCGCTGGTGCCATTGGGCGCGAATTCCGTAAGGCTGTAGAGCCCGTCCTGCTGGCTGATGGCCCGTGCCTTACCCGACGCCGCAGGGCTGTCCCCCAATCCGATTCCGATGATGCCCCAATCGCTCACCCCAGGTAGGTGGAGGCAGCGGTCGACATAAAGCGCTTCGTGCGCCCGATGGAAGTTGCCGACACCGATGTGGACGATGCCAGGCCGGACGGCGGAACGGTCATAGCCGTAGGCGGAGGCGCGACCATGTATCCGCGAAATTGTTTCCGGGGTGAGTGAAATCCGCTCGCGGCCGCCCGCCTGACGCTCCGCGCGGTTGGTATTTTTGAAAGCCATCAAGGCTCCTCCCAGTCAACAACAAACCCCGTCCCATTAATTCCTTTACAAAAGAAATAAATTGTCATCAAGGCGTTTTTTGGACGGCGCATGCGGGTTTTCGTTAAGGGTGGACCTCAGGCTCGGCCAGGCTCACCCTCGAAATGTCGAACGCGTTGTGGTGCGCGATCGCGGCCGCGCCGACCGCGCATTCGTATTTTCCAAGGGGAGAGAGCCTGACGTCGGGCATAGCGATGCCTGGGATGATAGAGGTCCTGATCTTGTCCCTGACCTCCTCGAGGCATGCCTCCGCGACTGGCAGCATCGCCCCGCCCAGCACCACGGTGCCGGGATTGAACACGTTGACCAGAGAGACGAGCCCTATGCCAAGCCAGTGGGATAGCTGCTTGATCGCCTCGATGGCCTTGGCGTCCCCGTCCGCGGCCTTCATCGCGACTTCCGCCGGGAGAGCGAAGAGCTTCTCTTCGGACAGCTCGTCAGTTCCGAGGTAGCCGCGCGCCAGGGCTCGGAGATTGGTCCTTGCCTCGAGGCACCCGCGCTGCCCGCAGCTGCAAAGGGGGCCGTTCTCGGAGAGCTTGATGTGCCCCAGTTCGCCCGCCGTTCCTGTGGCTCCGCGGAGAAGCCGGCCATTCAGGATGGCGGCGCCGCCCACGCCCGTTCCGAGCTTGAGAAACACGGCTGAAACGCTTGAAAGCCCGGGCTGCGTGTAGACCGATCCGAAGGCCGCGGCGTTGGCGTTGTTCTCGATGGAGCAGGGGAGCGACGTGACTTCCTTGAGCAGCGCGCCAAGATCGACGTCCTTCCAGCCGAGGATCGGAAGGTTGATGATGTAGCCGCTGTTGGTGACGAGTCCGGGGATGGTGACCCCGACGCCGAGGATGCGGTCGCGGAACCGGATGTCGTGCGACAGCATGGCGATGTGGTCGCCGATCGCCTTGACAGCCTCGGCCGGCTCCAGTGACCTGGAAACGAAAACCTCGGACGAGTTGACGGTGAGGGCGAGCAGGTTGAGGAGGGCAAACCGGATGATGCCGACGCCGATTTCGATTCCAAGAAAATAGGCCCCCTCGGGGTCGATCTCGACGTTTAGTCCGGGCCTACCGACCTCCCTGGCTCCGGAAACACGTTGCTGGCGGACCTCCCGGACGAGCCCTCGAACCTCCAAATTCGCGATCAGCCGAGTAATGGTTGCAGGGGTCAACGAGAGCTTTCGGGCGATGTCTGCGCGGCTCTGTCCGCCCTGTGTCCGGAGCACGGTCAGGATGCTGAGTTCGTTCACGTATTTGGCTAGGGTCTGGTCTGCCATGGCGGCCTTCGGTCCCGGGACGAGATAATTTGTTACATCAGTAGCGGATGCCACTTGGAAAGCCAACGCAAGGCCCTAATTAATTACTATACTAAAAAAATTATTGACAGAAGTCGCACGACGATGCTTGTTTGTCGCCGCCGCTCAAGGAGGAGCGGCTATCCAACGGGAGGAACTCCATGAAGTTCGTAACGGCCGCCGTCGCGTTTGGCCTCGCCGGAATGTTCGCGTCGAGCGCGTTTTCGGCAGAAATCATCGGCATCATCACCAAGACCAATACCAATCCGGGCTTCGTGAAGATGCGCGAGGGGGCCGAGGAGAAGTCCAAGGAACTCGGTCTCGAGCTGCGGTCTTTCGCGGGCAAGTTCGATGGCGACAACGACACCCAGGTCCAGGCAATCGAAAACCTCGTCGCCTCCGGCGCTAAGGGCATTCTCATCACCCCGAGCGACACCCAGGCCATCGTTCCGGCCGTCCAGGCTGCACGCAAGGCAGGCGTCCTCGTCATCGCGCTCGACACCCCGCTGGAGCCGATCGACGCCGCCGACATGACGTTCGGCACCGACAATTTCCATGCCGGCGAGCTGATCGGCCAGTGGGCGCAGAAGACGCTTGGCGACAAGGCCGCCAAGGCCAAGATTGCGTTCCTCGACCTTGCCGTTAACCAGCCGAGCGTCGACTATTTGCGCGACCACGGTTTCATGAACGGCTTCGGCATCGACTTCAAGAACCTGAACCACTACGGCGACGAAACGGATCCGCGCATTTGCGGCCATGAGGTGACGGGCGGCGCCGAGGATGGCGGGCGCACCGCGATGGAGAAACTTCTCCAGAAGTGTCCGGACACCAACGTTGTCTACACGATCAACGAGCCGGCCGCTGCGGGAGCGTGGGAAGCGCTCAAGGCGGTAGGCAAGGATGATGGTACGGTTCTAGTCGTCTCCATCGACGGCGGCTGCCCCGGCGTCAAGAACGTCAAGGCGGGCGTGATCGGCGCAACCAGCATGCAGTTCCTCAAGAACATGGGTTCGCTGGGCGTCGAGGCGCTCGACAAATACATCAAGACCGGCGCTAAGCCGCAGGCGACCCCGGGACTGAAGTTCTTCAACACCGGCGTGGAGCTCGTCACCGACAAGCCCGTCGAGGGACTCAAGTCCATCGACACGCAGCAGGGCCTCAAGCTCTGCTGGGGCTGATCCCTAAGGCGTGGAGGCGCGACTGCCTCCACGCGACCTTCCACCGGACGCAGTTACAATGAGCGATCAAACAATATCGGCCGAGGCCGGGCTTGAGGGCGCGCCGACGGACGTGGCCGCATTTGCCACGAACCGCCATGGCCCGATGCGGCGGCTCCAGGGCTTCCTGCATAAACACCCCGCATCGATACCATTCTTCGTGCTTTCCCTCGGCTTGTTGGTGTTCGCCGTCGGCGTCGGTCGCACCTTCTTCGCGCCGTTTAACCTCAGTCTCGTCCTCCAGCAGGTGACGATCATCGGCACGCTCGGCATTGCCCAGACCTTGATTGTCCTGACTGCCGGCATCGACCTCTCCGTCGGTGCGATCATGGTCCTGTCGTCAGTCGTGATGGGTCGTCTCGCGGTCGTTTTCGGGCTGCCGCCGGAACTCGCTTTCGCGATCGGGCTGCTCACCGGCACTGCGTGCGGCTTCATCAACGGTCTGTTCGTCGCCCTGATCAGGCTCCCGCCCTTCATCGTTACGTTCGGCACCTGGTCGATGTTCGGCGCAATGGTGCTCTATGTGTCGCACTCCGAAACCATCCGGTCTCAAGACGTCGCTGCAGCTGCCCCGATGCTGCAGTGGATGGGCACGAAGTTCCCGATAGGCGGCGGCGCCGTAGTCACGACTGGCTCGCTGCTGATGATCGCCCTGGCGATCCTCATCTGGTACGTCCTCAACCGCACCGCCTTCGGCCGCCATGTCTACGCGACCGGCGACGACCCTGAAGCCGTCCGGCTGGCAGGCATTAACTCCGCTGCCACCCTCGTCAAAGTCTACACGATCGCGGGGTTTATCTGCGCCCTGGCCGGATGGATCGTGATCGGCCGCATCGGAGCCGTGTCGCCGCTCTCCGGCGCCAACGCCAATCTCGACGCCATCACCGCCGTCGTCATCGGTGGCACCTCGCTCTTCGGCGGCCGGGGTTCCATCGTGGGCACCCTGGTGGGAGCCTTGATCGTCGGCACTTTCCGCAACGGCCTCGCTCTCTGGGGCGTCGATGTCCTTTGGCAGGAATTCGCCGTCGGCGGGCTGATCATCGTCGCAGTCACGATCGACCAGTGGATCAGAAGGATCGCGGCATGATCCAAGCGGATCCTCCATCCCAGACCCCTATGCTGCAGGCGCGTGGACTTTCGAAACGGTACGGACGCGTGGTCGCAATGGACAGCGCCGATTTCGACTTGATGCCGGGCGAAATCCTCGCGGTCATCGGGGACAACGGGGCTGGCAAGTCGACCTTGGTCAAGGCGCTCTGCGGCGCGGTCTCGCCCGACCAAGGCTCGATACATCTCGACGGACAGCAGGTTCACTTCCGCTCCCCGGTGGAGGCGCGCAACGCCGGGATCGAGACGGTTTACCAGAACCTGGCTCTGGCTCCCGCCCTCTCCATCGCCGACAACCTCTTCCTCGGCCGGGAGGTGCGAGCGAAGGGCCCGCTGGGCACATGGTTCCGTTTGCTTGACCGCAAGGGCATGCAGGCGCTCGCACGGCAACGGCTCTCGGAACTCGGTTTGCTGACCATCCAGAACATCGGCCAGGCGGTGGAGACGCTGTCCGGCGGCCAAAGGCAAGGTGTGGCCATCGCCCGCGCCGCGGCCTTCGGCAGCAAGGTCATCATCATGGACGAGCCCACGGCCGCACTTGGCGTGAAGGAGAGCCGGAAGGTCCTCGACCTGATCCTGGACGTCAAGCGACGCGGACTGCCCGTTATCCTGATCAGCCACAACATGCCGCACGTCTTCGAGATCGCCGACAGAATCCACGTCCACCGCCTCGGGAAGCGGATCGCCGTGATCAAGCCCTCCGACTACACGATGTCGGACGCGGTCGCGATCATGACGGGCGCGCGGAAACCGGATTGAGGGCGGGCCGATGCTTGTTCCTGAAAACGTCCGCATAGACAGCGTTTCCGGCGCGATCGCACCGGAAACCGAACGCTACGAGAAGCGGCTGTCCGAGCTGAGCCAGATCTTTGCCGACAGGGAAGCGCTCGGCCGCATGGTCGTGGAGGGGGACCCTCTCGTCTACAAAGTGCTCGCCTACCGCAAGGACGGCAGCGACCTCTGGTTCGGAACGACCATCATCGAAGCAGGCGACGTGGGCGGCGAGTACTTCATGACCCGGGGCCATTTCCACAAACGCCACGACATGGGGGAGGTCTACTACACACAGTCCGGCAAAGGCGTTCTGGTCCTTCAGTCCCGCGACGGCCGTGTCGAGCTTTTGGACATGTTGCCCGGCACCTGCTCGTTCATCCCGCCCAACTGGGCTCACCGCTCGATCAACGTTGGCCCGGAGCCGCTGGTGTTCGTTTGGGTCTGCGATACCGAAGCGGGGAACGACTACGGGGAAATCCTCGAAAAGGGAATGGCAAAGCGGGTCATCGTGGGCGGCGACGGACTACGGGTCGTCGACCGCGCCGACTGACCTTCTTCGCCGCGAAGGCTGGCGGCGCGATCGAGCTCTCCCGGCACGAGGTCGGCGCAGGGAGGATGGAATGAAATGCAAGCGGCGCGTCTGCTGAATGCAATCGGCTCGGTGCAGCCGGAGAAAACTGACTTCAACAAACGGACGATGCGGATTTCCAATGGTATCGAAGCTTGAACAACTGCGCGCGATGACGACCGTGGTCGCCGACACCGGCGACATCGAAGCGGTCGCCCGCCTCAAGCCTACGGACTGCACGACGAACCCTTCGATCGTGTTGAAGGCAGTCGGCAACGCCCAGTTCGCCGACACCGTCGCGGAAGCTATAGCCTGGGGCAAGCGCCAAAGCGGCGACGCCGCGGCGGCGGTCGCCGACCGTCTCGCCATCTCCGTGGGAGCCGAGCTCGCCAAGCTCGTTCCCGGTCGGGTCTCTACCGAGGTGGATGCCCATCTTTCGTTCGACACCCAGCCGTCCATCGCCAAGGGGCGCAGCATCGTCGCGGCCTACGACGAACGGGGCATCGCCCGCGACCGCATCTTGATCAAGCTGGCTTCGACCTGGGAAGGCATCCGCGCCGCGGAGGTCCTGCAGAAGGAAGGCATCGACTGCAATCTCACCCTGCTGTTCAGCAAGGCGCAGGCGATCGCGTGCGGGGACGCTGGGGCGTTCCTGATCTCGCCCTTCGTCGGCCGCATCCTCGATTGGCACGTCAAAGCGACCGGGAACGCATTCACGCCCGAGACCGATCCGGGCGTCCGGTCGGTCCGCGAGATATTCGCCTACTACAAGTCCCAAGGCATCCCCACCGTGGTCATGGGCGCTTCGTTCCGCAACGTGGGAGAGATCGAGGCGCTTGCGGGATGCGACCGCCTGACGATCAGCCCGGCGCTTCTTGAAGAACTGGCGAGCGACCACGGGCAGCTCGATCGGAGACTCGATGCCGACCAAGTCCCCGCCATGGATCGGATCGAAATGAGCGAGGCGAAATTTCGCTGGATGATGAACGAGGACCAGATGGCTTCGGAGAAACTCGCCGAGGGCATTCGCGGGTTCGCGAAGGACCTGCTGACTCTCCGTGCGATGGTGCAGCGGCAACTGGCCGCCTGACTGTCGAAGGCTTCCAAGGGGCGAGGAGAAGGTTTTGTGGCCGCATATCGCAGCGTTGCCGCGGTCGCCAACGCGATCGGGCCAGCCGGCGGGGAGGTTCCCGTCATGATCCCGAATGCTCACTCCGCTCGCAAAGAGGTGCTCGGCCTGAGGGGCGCGGCGAAGTCGTTCGGTTCCGTCGTTGCCCTTCACGAGGCCACGTTCACCCTCCGCGAGGGTGAAGTGTTGGCGTTGCTGGGTGAGAACGGCGCGGGCAAATCGACATGCGTCAAGCTGATGGCCGGGCTCTACCGGCCTACCCATGGCGCCGTGGTGATGGACGGCCGGGACGTGTCCTTCGGCAGCCCGTTCGACGCCAGGTTGGCTGGCATAGCGGTCATGCATCAGCATCCGGGACTCTTTCCCGACCTTACCATCGCCGAGAACATTTTCGCCGGGCACCTCTCCAAGTCTTCCGTCGGCTACGTGGATCACGCCTGTCTCGAGCGCGAGGCGCGGGAGTGGATGGACATCGTCGGCATCCGGCACGCTGCCTCCGAAAAGGTCGGTTCGCTGCGCATCTCCGAACAGCAGCTTGTCGAGGTCGCGAGGGCGCTGTCGTTGCGCGCCAAGGTGCTCATCATGGACGAACCCACCGCGGCCCTGTCCCAGAGGGAAGTGGAGAGCCTCTTCAAGGTGGTCAACGACCTGAAGCGGCGCGACGTCGCGATGATGTTCGTTGGCCACCGGATGGACGAGATTTTCAGAATAGCGGACCGCATAGCCGTTCTGCGCGACGGCCGGCTGGTCGGGGTCGAGCCCGCCGCTACGCTCGGCAGGGATCGGGCGATCAGCCTGATGGTGGGGCGGCAACTGTCCAACCTCTTTCCGGACCACGGCGCAACGCTTGGCGATGTGGTTTTGGAAACGAGGGGCCTGACCCGGGAGGGTCTGTTCAAGGATATAGACCTGACCGTGCGGGCCGGAGAGGTTGTAGGTATCGGCGGGCTGGTCGGAAGCGGCAGGACGGAACTGGCGCGCGTCCTGTTCGGTATCGACGAGGCTACCGCAGGCGATGTCTTGCTGGCGGGGAACCCAGTTTCCTTTTCCTCGCCCGCCGACGCGATGCGCGCAGGGGTGGCCTACGTCTCCGAGGACCGCCTCGGGCAAAGCCTCGTCATGGACTTCTCCATTCTCGATAACGCATCGCTTGCCGTGCTTGATCGCGCGACGCGTCGCGGTTTCAACAGCCGCAAGCGCGCGATCGGCCTCACCCTCGCCGAACTCGAGCGAATGCAGCTTCGCTACAGCGACCTCGATCAGCCTGTTTCGACCCTGTCGGGCGGTAACCAGCAGAAAGTGGTCTTGTCCAAATGGCTGGCGACAAAACCGCGCCTGCTCATCCTCGACGAACCCACGCAGGGGATCGACGTCCAGGCTAAGGCCGAAGTCCATGCGATGATCGCGGAGCTCGCGCGCCAGGGACTGGCTATCCTGGTGATCTCCTCGGAATTGCCGGAATTGCTGGGCGTTTCGGACCGTATCGTCGTGTTCCGCGAAGGTCAGAAGACCGCCGAGTTCGCCGACAAGGAAGCCACCCAGGAAATGGTGCTTGCCGCGGCGACGAAGAGCAGGTCCGAAACGGCCGACTTCGGTCAAGGCGGCAGTTTGGACGCCCCGGTGGCGGGATCGAGGCGGCCCTGGTTGCGAAGGCTTGCGGCCCAGCGTGAAATAGGGCTCGTCGCGGCGGTTCTCGCCATCCTCATCCCAGTCGGCCTGATCAACCCGAGGGTATTCAGTCTCGAGAACCTCACCGCGGTCTCCATGGACGTCGCCCTGCTGTCGATCGTCGCGCTCGCGCAGATGTTCGTCCTGGTCTCCCGCAACATCGATCTGTCCGTGGCGTCGATCATCGGCCTCAGCGCCTACGCCGCCGCGCGGGTCCTTGAGCTTCATCCCGAGGTCGGTATCGCAGGAGGCATCGCCGCCGCATGTGCCGTGGGGATGGGGGCGGGCGCGTTCAATGGCGCGCTGGTGGCCTACGGGCGACTTCCCGCCATCGTCGCGACGCTCGGAACGCTGTTCGTCTACCGGGGAGCGAACGCGATCTTCGCGGGCGGACACCAAATCAGCGCCGACAAGGTGCCGCAGGCCTGGCTCGATATGACGACCTCGCGGATAGCAGGCGTTCCGCTCATTGTCGCCATCGCCGCCGCCGTGCTGATTGTCGGTAGCCTGTTGCTCGGCCGGACAACCTTCGGAAGGGAGCTCTACGCGACTGGGTCGAACCCGGACGGCGCGAGGTTGATCGGGATTCCGACGCGATCGCTGGTCATGTGGGCGTTCTCGATCGCCGGACTGCTAACAGGTCTTTGCGGCGCGCTCTGGGCATCCCGTTACGCCACCGTGGACGCCCGCGTGGCCAACGGTTTCGAGCTGACCGTCATCGCCGCGGTGGTGGTGGGCGGCGTGGCGATCAGAGGGGGCGCGGGCACCGTGAAGGGTGTCTTGCTCGGCTGCATCACGCTTCTCGTCATCCGGAACGGACTGACGCTCGTCCGCGTCGATCCTCTTTGGCTCCAGGGCATCTACGGGCTGGTGATCCTCGCGGCGATCGGCGTCGACTCGCTCGTCATCCGCCGTGGTGCCGCTGCCCATGGGAAGTGAGGAGGGCGCGTTGAAAGGCATTCGACGACTAGCAGCTTGGGAGACGTTTCTCGCGATTGCGACCATCGCGCTCATCGCGTTCGGCGCGCTTACGACTCCGGGATTCCTGACCGAATTCAATATCTCGCAATTGGCGGCGGGCGTGTCGGAGAAGGCGCTCATCACGCTGCCCATGGTGCTGCTTATCATCTGCCGGGAGATCGACCTCTCCGTAGCCTCGATGCTCGCCCTGTGCAGCGTGATCTTCGGCGTGCTCGTCCAGAGCGACGTTCCCTTGTGGCTGGCCGTTCTTATCGCGCTTCTGGCGGGAGGGCTGCTCGGCGCCTTTAACGGCGTGTTCGTGGTCAAGCTCGGTCTGCCGTCGCTGGTGGTGACGCTCGGGACGATGGCGTTGTTCAGGGGTGCCGGGTACGTCCTGCTTGGCAGTGGTTCCATCAACGTCTTTCCCGACAGCTTCCTGAACTTCGGCATCGACAACGTTCCCGGCACGCCCGTGCCGTGGACATTGGTGCCATTCATAGCGATCGCGCCGCTGTTCGCCATTGTCCTGCAATACATGCCGATCGGGAAGCGGATCTATGCGCTCGGCGCCAGTCCCGAGGCTGCCAAGTATTCCGGTATCATGACGCAGCGCATCCGCTTCTGGCTGTTCACGATCACGGGAGTCGTCTGTGCCGGAGCGGGGATAGTCTACGCGGCGCGGCTGGCGAACGCCCGCGCCAACAACGCCGTCGGCATGGAACTCGACGTGATCACTATCGCGTTTCTCGGAGGCGTGAGCGTGTTCGGCGGGAAGGGCAAACTCACCGGCGTTCTTTGGGCGCTCGTCCTTGTCGCCTCGGTCCGCAACCTTCTCGGACTCAACCAGATCAGCGGCGATACCCAAGGCACCGTCATCGGACTGCTTCTCATCGTGTCGCTGCTCGTCAGCAACGCCACAGGATTCCTTGCTGGATCTTTCCGGACGATTTTCGGCGAGCGCAAGGCATAGGGGTCCCGGGCGCCCCTCTTTCCCGCCCAAACCATTTGGAGGAATTTGATGTCACAGGTGAGGAAAATAGCGTTCGCGGGCGCCGCGGCGCTGCTCTGGTCGTCGGCCGCTTTCGCGGGGAATTGCGCCACATCCGCGGTGAAGATCGGTTGGCTGCCGAAGCTCGACACCGATCCGTACTTTCAGGTTGCCGGAGACGGAGCGCTGGAGGCGGCGAAGGAGATTGGCGGGGAGATAGTCCGGCTAGCGCCTTCGCAGGCGACGGCGGAAGCTCAGGTCGAAATCGTAAACAACCTGGTGTCCCAGGGCGTCAAGATAATCGCGCTGTCTTCGAATGACGCCAACGCGATCGCGCCGGCCCTCAAAGCGCGCGGCAAAGCAGGGCGTCAAAACGGTCACTTTTGACTCCGACGCAGCCGCCGAGGCCCGGACCGTTTTTGTGAACCAGGCGAAAGGCGACAGCCTCGCAGACATGATGCTGCAGAGCATGCATGACCTGATTGGCGGGGAGGGCGAGTTCGCGATCCTCTCCTCAACACCAACCGCGACGAACCAGAATGCCTGGATCGATTTCATGAAGCAAAAGCTATCAAGCGATCCTAAGTACGGCAAAATGAAGCTGGTCCAGATTGCCTATGGCGAAGAAAGCGAACAAATCAACCAGCAGCAGGCGCTGGCGCTCGTGCAGGCGTTTCCAAACTTGAAGGGGATTATCGTGCCGGCTGGCATCGGACTGCCGGCTGCCGCCCGCGCGCTCGATGAAGCCGGCTTGGCCGGGAAGATAAAGCTCACCGGCCTTGCTCCGGCATCGCTGATGAAGAAGTACGTGGCCAACGGCTCTGCGCAGGTCATTTGGTGGAACGTCACTGACCTTGGCTATCTGACCTACTATGCGGCGCAAGCGGTGGCCCAGTGCAAGCTCACAGGCACTGACGGCGAGAAGCTCCAAGCGGGGCGGTTGGGGAGCTACCAGGTGGGCGCCAAAGGCGAAGTTGTGCTCGGCCCCGCCAAGATCGTAACGCCCAGCAACGTTGAGGAATTTAAGTTCTGAGCCTCGGGCTCTTTTCCGAAAGTTGATGCCGCCGTCAGGCGGCGTCAACGCAGTCCAATTAAGACTGCCGTTCACAAACGGATCAGTCGTACCAGGAGGCCGAAAACCACTCGGCTGCCAAGCCTCTCGGTCCGGCTCTTAGATTGGCGTTCGGGGGCCGTGCGAAGTCCGGACTTCGCTTCCGCCTGTCGCAATCATTGAGACAGGCGGACTCAAGCGCCGCGGTTGGCAGGTTACGTTGAAGGGTCGTTGCCGGCTAGGTTTAGAGAGCCGTGCTTGCTCGGAGAAGGCTGCGGGTTGGGAAATGTTTTCCCGAATTGGCTCTTTGACCAAGCGGTGACTCTGTTGGCTGCACCGACATTGGAGGCAGTTCGGTTGGTTGGCACCGGGAGCGGGCTTACGCCAAGCTCATGAGCGACGAAGGCGCCGTCGCCGGCTACTGGCACTCTTGGCAGGCGCGGCAACGTACCGCCGCGCCTGCCCGTGCCCAGCCGTCTCATGGAGGATGACCTGGCGAAGGTCACGCATGTCGACTGGCTTGCCGCAGCTTGGGCAGGTGTAGAAGCGCCTGCGCTCGTCGGCGATATCGCCGCCGGCGCGTTTTCCCTTGATCGCGGGGCCGACGTTGGGAATCACGATCTCAGCTTCCTGACCTCATGCTCCAGCGCCTTCCGGTCGCTGCCGTGCTGACGGATCAACTGCCGGACAACGCCTGGCGAGATGCGGTGTCTCTTGGCGAGGTATTCGACCTCGTCGTCCTCGTCGGCTGCTACCTGTTCGCGGTCGCGGAAGTCCTGTTTGCTCTTGTCGTTTACCATGGACCTGCTCCTTGGGAAGGAACACTAGGCAGAAGCGATTGTTCCCTTGCTTGTTGAGCAATCGCTAACGGAACGGGTGCGGCCGTGCGATATTGAATCCAAAATGGAGTCGCGTGGGTTCCGATGCGAAAGCCCGTCGACGCAGCCAGGCTGTCCTTCATCAGGCCCATGGAGCCGGAGCTCGTCGAGCAGCCGCCCAACGGCGCCGAATGGAGCCACGAGGCCAAGTTCGACGGCTATCGAACCCAGATGATCAAGGATGCCGAGGGCATACGTCTCTTCACCAAAAATGGCTTCGACTGGACCTCGAAATATCGGCTGCTTGCCGAAGAAGCCAAGTCGATCGCGGCGGGAAGCTTCATCATCGACGGGGAGGTGATCGTCACCAACGAAGCTGGCCTATCGGACTTCCATGCTCTCAGGTCGGCCATCTCAAAACGCCCGCGCGGTCTCTATTTTGTCGCGTTCGACCTGCTGCATCTCAACGGCCATGACCTGCGCGACATGGCCCTCTTAGACCGCCGCGAGATCCTTCAGGCCGCCTTCGCTCCTGGCGGCCATATCCAGTTCAGCGAGGCCTTTCCGGGGACTGGTGACGTTGTCTACCAACTAGCGTGCGAGGCGGGACTGGAAGGCATTGTCTCGAAGCGGCTGGACAGCGTCTACCGCAGCGGCCCGACAATGGCTTGGCGCAAGATCAAGTGCTACGTCGAGAAGGAGATGGATATCATCGGCGTGAAGCGCGATAGCGGCAAGCCGGCGATGGTCCTTATGGCCGACGACGGCCGGTAAATGGGGGGCGCCTTCGTCACCTTTAGAGCCGACCGACGGAAGCAGCTATGGGATCTCGCGCAAGGGAAGGCGGGAGCACCTCCGCCGAAGGGCCTGGCGAAGGAGAAGGCCGAATGGCTCAAGCCCGGGCTGCGCGGCCGCGTGAAGTTCCTGAAGGGGGAGGGCAGGCTTCGCCACGCCTCGCTCAAGGACTTCTGGGAACAAGATTAGGTCCGTGCGGATCTTGAGTGCGCGGGGCGGGACCTCGGTTTAATCAGCCCGGCCTTTCGGGCTTCAAGGTCAAGGCATACTGTGCAATCTATCATCCGGGCAGACTTTGTCGGATCGGGTGGTCGAATGAGAAGGCTGGTAGGGTTAGTCGCTGCGCTTCTTCTTTCGGGCGCTGCCAAAGCGGCGGTCGTGCAGAAACTGCCTCAATCCCCTGGCTCGCCGGACGTGATCGCAGTCACTGGCGTCATCGAGCCAAATGACGACCTCAAGTTTCAATCAGATCGCGGCGACTGAAAGCCAGGCTGTTGTTCTCCTGAACAGCGAGGGCGGGTCAGTCCTCCCAGCCCTTGAAATCGGAAGATCCATACGCCTGAAAGGATTCGCGACCGCAGTCGCAAGCAACACCCTCTGCGCTCTCGTTCGCGATGCTGGTACAGGTTCTCGGGCGGCGGGGCGGTTCGTCGCTCATGGCAGCCTGATTGGGTGGATCGAGGATGGCCTTTCGCGTGATCGCCACGTTCTTCTGCGGAAGGAGGCCGGTCGGAACTCGGCTGCGACCTCAAATACTGGGGTCTCAATCCGCAGCGACAGTTTTGCCATAGGGCAGTGAATGAAGTGCAGTTGCCATCCCCAACGAACGACGCGAAGGGTATCGAATTGCGGTGACAACTCCCCCTCAAGCCGCGACGCTTTTGCGCATGCGTAAGTCCGTAACCCTAACGTTTATCCTTCCATCTCCCCCGAGTATGTCCGCGATCTCGTTGGCAAAAATTTGGGAATGGCCATCTATGAGACCCTCTCGCTCATTCCGCCAGCCGCCGTCGCGGCGCTTCTCCTCGATATCGCGATCAATCACGACGTACTCAACTTCCATGTCAGTAGGAACGAGATCGACTACCTGTAGGCGGTTGCGGCGCTGGATGTTAGTCGCGTCGAGAACTGCCGTGTCTCCGCGCGCAAGGCGCGTGGTCAGACGCTTCATCGCAACCTCAAACACATGCGCCTGGGAGCCGGGCGTTGCTTGCGACCCGAATAGCTCGATCCGAATGTCGTCGGACGATACGATTTCGTCGGCAGCGAAGTTTGCTCTAGCGTAAGTACTCTTGCCTGCGCCGCTGGGGCCGATCATCAACACCAGCCGCTGTCCACAGCGCGGCCAGTTCCAACCGGCCACTTCCTTGCGGCCGGTTACAGCGTACGTGCTCCACGAAGACGCCAGGAGACTAAGCAGGGACGGATCCGGCACCTCATTGTGAGCAATATTATTCCTGGCCTTGTTGGTGGCCCGCAAGAAATTGACATCCTGTCGTTCGAGCATTCCTTCGAGGCAGTCGCGTAGATGCTTGTTCTCCATGTCGTACCTGTGCGTGACAAGCTGCTCGCCCCTCGCAGTCTCGATCCTATAGGGGAGCCGCGCCTCAATAGCTTGTGCGTAGACGTCTGCGAAATGTCTGCAGACCGTTGCGTTAAAATCGAGCACGGGACCACTGACTGCCCGCCACCGCCTAACATCGAACGCCTTGCGGTTTCCGGAGGCGAGCAGGCAAGCGGTGTGAAGGAACACCTCCCCATCGACTGTATCCACAAGGCCATTGCCCCAGCGAGGATGCACATCGGCGCTTCGCCCGTATGCTCGCTGAAGAAGTTCCCAAGGGTCGATCGCCGTTAGCGGCTCCTGTCTGCACAGCATCTCAGCCAGATATGGGTCGTAGCCGGCCAGCCCGATCGCCACTTCGATGGCGGACCGGTCCAGCAGGTCCTCGCCCAGGGTCCGGCCGGTTCGCCGCGCAACGTAGGTGCGCATATCGAACGACGATACCCGACCACGCCATCGGACCACGGCGCCGGGAAACAGGCGATCAACGTCATCCTGGGGGGTGTCGGGCGGGATGAACGCGACGAGGACGGGTAGCAGGACAGCACTGCGCCTGCGTCGGCGTTCGACTGTGAATGACCGGAGGAATGAAGACCATGCTGACCACTCTTCAAGGTCGATGCCGTCCGCGACGAATGCAGTGCCGCGGAGCGTCGGCGAGTCGAGCATCGAGCCGACGGATCGCAGCGATTGCCGGATCTCCCCCGCGGCAAACGCCATCCTATGCACAATGGATGCGCGGGAGCGGTCAGAAACCCTGTGAACGGGGGCCATGCCGTCTGCTTCGAGCCCGCGGGTTAAGGCATCGACGAGGCCGGGTGGGCGGTATGTCGGCACCTGCACGGCGACGAAGCCATCGCGCTGCGCCGCATCCACGACCGCCCGTACGAAGCCGGCTGGTCCGCCGAGCGACCAAAAAAGGTTCTCGTCGATGTCTATCATTTGGACGCAGCTGCTGGCGCGAGGCCCAGCACCTGGGCTACCAACGGGGATGGCATATATCGACCCCGCGCTCGCTCACCAGCCGGCTTTCCCGGGGCGGCGACGAGAAGGCCCATCGTTACACCGTAATCTACGACCGCTTGCGCCGAAACTCCGAGCGAGGAAAGTTCCTCATCAAGCCCGATGTACTCCTCGATGTCTGCGAGCGACAGGGACGACGGGCCATGGAGGCGAGCCAGCATTGCCAGCGCCTTGCCGTAGCGGCCTGTCAGGCCGATCGCTTCAGCGTCTATCGGATCAGGCTGCACCCTCGCACTTCCCTTTTGTCCGCCAGCAAAAAGCTGCGACATGGGTTGGTTCCAGCCACCGTTCGAGGTTGCAGCAGCCTCGAAATGTGTCGAAAGCGAGACTACGTTGTCCTTGTTCACCATGTCAGTGAAGAACGCGGTCGACCATGGCTCTAAAGGCACGACGTCGACATGCGATGTGAGAGCGGCCAACTGCCCGTCTCCGATCACTGAGGATGCGTGCTCGGGGCCGCCCACGAAAACGACACGCACGTCGCCGCGCGCAACAGTCTTCACGTTGATTGCCGAGCGCACCCATTCGGCGGTCCAAGGTGCTGATGCCTGTACGATCGCAATCAGCTTGCGCCCCTGGGCGACCTTCTGGTCCCTCAGCGTCGCATCCAGTTCAGCCAACGATGAAACCGACAGCAGACGCACATCGTAGGATTCGCCGTCGGAGAAAGAGTCTGGCACGCTCTTTAGGGCCCAGGCCACCAATGGATAGTCGGCTAGTTTATTGCCGACAATAACGGTCGCGCGGGCCTTCGATAAAAGAACGTCACGCTCCTGCCCAAGCGTGAGGGGAGACGGGCGGCGCTCTGACAGCACGTTCTTCGCAGGCGCCAGGATGCGCCGGTGCGATTTCGGATCGAACCCGACCGGGGCGTCCCGGTGGGCAAATTCAAGGAGGGCAGTGTCGATCTCGTCGCGATTTCCCAGCAGCCGCACGACGGCCGTAGAGCGCAGAGTCCACCTATCGCCGCCGACGCGGCGCACGATTCCCAAGCCTTCCATCTCATCCAGAAGGTCATCGAAAAGGGAGAACCTGTTTCGGTCATGGAAACCAGCCTCCCAGAAATAGATCGCCTGATCGCGGATCTCGTGAGTTGGGAAGCCCTCCTCGAGTCGTCCCTCTGCTTCGGCCTGAAACACCAGATTCGCAACGACATAGGCAATGAGGCGGTAGCGAAGGTCGATGCCGAGGGTGAACTCGAAAATCTTCTTGATCTCCGAGCGGGTGGCGAGGTCCTCCATGACCTCTGAGACGAGACCCGTGGGAACCTTGCGCATCGGCTTTTGGCTGGACTTCACGTGATCCATCACGGCTTGGAGCAACCGCTGGGCGTAAGTTTGAATGAGGACAGGGTAGTAGTTGGCATGGGACAGAATGCGCCAGACGTCGGTCCGCTCCAATTCCAGTCCCAGCGCAGCGAAGGGCCGCAGAACAAGGTCCTCTGCGTCCTTCCGCTCTTCTCCGGTCAGAGACCCGATGCGCCGTGGGTTGGCGGAAATCTGCTTGAGCGGGGGGTTGCCCGTCTGGACGAGCCGCGTCACATCCGAAAGGCCCGCCAGCACGAACTTGAAGCGGCGGCGGGTGTCGGTCATTAACTGTTGGAGATCGCGAAATTCCCGGTAGCCTTGGGCGGCGTCGCTGACGACGAAGTGGTCGCATTCGTCAAGCAGCAGAAGGACTCGACGACGGTCGTCCTCATCGAGCCAATTGCGAATTGCCTCTCTGACACGCTTCGGCTCAGGCGTGGGTGAGGCCCCGAAGATGTCCGGAAGGGCCGTCGCTATTTCGGACCAGACGACTTTAGTAGCAGTATTGCCGCGTCCGATGTCCTGCGCGTCGACAAAGGCGACAAGCGTCCCCTTTTCGGGGGCGTTTCTGATCGTGACCAAATGCCTGAGAATGGCGGTCTTGCCCATGCGGCGGCCGCCATACACGATGTTGGAACCCTCGCTATCGAAAATCTGGGCGATGTCATCTTCACGGCCAACGAACATCTCAGGCGGAACCGCGTCGCGGCCCCAGTCCTTGTAGGGTGCAACGTAGCTGTAAGGCTGGGCCAGTTCGATCAAGGTCAGCGCGCGTATAGACGGCTCGGCGAGGGCGTAGAACAAGGTCGCAGAGTCGACGAGTAGGACGCGCCGATGGGCCGCGATGTTGCGCAGGAGGAAATTCCTGCGCTGGTCCGGAGAAACCACGTCGTTCACGAAAAGGATCACGCCAAGCTTGCCCTGAGAGCAATGTTCGGAGATCACAGAATCCGGCGGCATGGTCTGGACCACGACTAGCCGATACGTCCCCTCGGTACGGGAACCGAAATCCGGTAGAAGCAAGCTTTCTTGGTCAGTCGGAATCTTTACGCGGAAGTCTCCGACGAATGTCCTGCGCTGGCCGCCAGCCGGGCCGGATAGATGCTTGATCTCGGCCGAGATGCCCAGCTTGTCGAGGAAAGAAGACAGGTGAGCGGAAAACGAAGTGTCGTGGAAGCGGCGGAAGAGATCGCGCCAGATGTCGGCGATATCTGCCGACTCCTCCCGACGGGCGTCTGTGAGCTGGCTGAACCGCATTCCGGCGAAATCGGTGCCTCCTCGCAGGGCGCTAGCGACCTGCTGCGGAAGGTCGCGCCGGTGGTCGACAAGAGCGTGCAAGACCTCCGAGAACGCATCGAAACGCCAGTTTCGGCGGCGAGATTCAGAGAGACGGCCCGTCTTCTCCACCTCGTCGATGTGCTCCTCCGCAGTCAGAAGGTCGTCGGACTGGCATAGCTGGCGCAGGCGGTCGCGCAGCTGACGGTCTGCAGTGGCGGGGAGCCGGTCGATGCGCCCTTCAAGGCGGATGCGCGGCTCGTCAAGGAGAGCTTGGGCCTCAGCCTTAATGGCCTCGGTCTCGTCGATTGCGACACTGACGTCGTAGATGCCATCCGCCTCCTGTTCGGTACGGTCACCAGGGCCGACGATCGCTGGAACCTGCATGGCTTCGAGCTTGTCGATGCGGTCGAGCAGGGCGGTGGCCTCCTCGGCGTCGCTGCCTTGCCGCAGCGAACCGAAACGAATGACTCTTTCGACTATCCGCCTGACCCGGTCGAAGTCGTCTTTCAGAGCCTCTTTCGCGTCCGCGACGCTGGTCTCGAACTCGCCGGCAAGGGCGGCGGTGAGTTCCTCGTCGATTCCGAAGAAAGAGGCTGCGTCCAGAAGCATCCTCGCGCCTACGTAGGAGTTGCGCTCCATGCGGGCACGAACGGCATCCTCGAAGGTCTCGTCGCGAGTCGCCGTATCGGTGGACAGGAGAGGCGGTTCAATCTCACACAGGATGTCGACGATGCGGCTAGGTTCGTATGGCGTGGGCAACCACGAGCGCCCGAATTCCAGCTCGGTTATCAACGCCAACTCGGCATGACAGGACTGGTAGATGTCAGTGCCTGGCGCCACGGACATTCCAAGTTCGCCCGAAAGGATGGCTGCGAGTTTTCGCAAACGAGGACCGACATGACTAGCTGCTATGCTGACCCTGCCTAGATCGGAAGCTGCGGCATCAACCGCTGCGATCATGCCCTCGAGCGAACGAGCAATTTGCATAGCGAACTCGCGTCCCTTGGGCCGCTCTGCGTTTTTCGCCTGCTCGACCTCAGACGTGAGTTCAATGTAGTTGCTGGCGATATCGCGGAAGCTCTCGAAGAAGGCTACCAGACGATTTCGAGCGACTCCATCGAGACCCTGAATCCTGTTGTTTACGGCGCTCTCGATTTCTTCGAACAGCTGAAGGATGCGGCTGCGGTCTTTCACGCGATCGACGAAATTCCTCACCATCTCCGCGGTGCGCGTGTCGTCGAGGCCTTTCTGCAACTGGAGGCGCAGGCTCCCGACCAGGCTATCTCCCCGGTTCAGTTCATTGCGAATCTTGTTTCCGAGTTGAAAGTCGAACTTGATGGACTGAAAAGCCGCTGCTTTCTTGAGTAGCGCTGCGCGCGTGTCCGCGAGAGCCTTCGAGCAGTCAAGCTCGTTCTGCACATTCGCCAGCATCGCGCGCGAGAATGTCAGATTGGTATGCTGAATACGCTCGATGCTCTCGAACACTTCCTGCGCGTGCGTCCCCAGGTCGCCGGGCAGTGAGCCGAACGAACGAAGGAGTTCTGCTGCGCCAAGTGAGGGGAAAAAGATTCCGAGTTCCAATAGAAGCGGCATCAAGGTTATCAACCTAGCGGCGGCGCGCTCCGTGTGGGGATCGGAAGCGATTGTGTCGATCGAACGGAAACCCGCCTGGATCCAATCGTTCACAAGTTCGATATTGCTTTGAAGCGCCGTATGGTTGAGATGCCCAGAGAGCGCCGCGAGCTTCGCCTCATCCGAAGTTACACAAAAGCGGCGAGGAGAATTTCCTTCGTTTGAAGCCAGGGCCTTCTCGGAAGCCAAAGCCAGATTGTAGGCGAGGGAATAGCTGCCGGCCGTCATCAGCCGCTCCAGCGCCTCATCGATCCGAGTAGCCTCGAGATCTTCGAAATCGCCCGCGACGGACCCAAGACCGGACCCCATCCTGGCTAACGGCGCAGGGACTTGCTGTGGAGCCTTCTCCTCAATTGCTGCGACGGCGGACGCGAGTTCACTCAAGCTCAGTTGGTCGGATTCGTCGTCCTCGTCGAGTGTATCTTCGGCATCGCTGTCATCGGCTGCAGCGGCAAGTTCGTCATAGACCAGTGGTTCGGCATCGGCCGCAAGGGAAGTTTCCGGCTCCTCTGATGATGAAACGGAATCAACCGTGCCCAAACCTTTCGCCAGTGCTGTCAAGTCCACACCGGTTTCCGACAGGGGTGATTCTACGGCAACGCCTGAAACCATTGCTGTCTTTTCCGGCAATGGCGCTGCTTCCCGAGGGCTTGAGACGCCGTCGTTCGGCCCCTCTGCTGCTGGGACAACCGAGCGAAGGGCTGCGGGGGGCGCGCCGGGATTCAACAGCGAGATAGCTTCGGAGAACGACCTTACCACGGTTTCAAGGCTGAACTGGACATCTTGGATGCGCTGCTGCGCTGCCTCGTAGATGGACGCGCGTTCCAGAAGCTTCGCGGTCATTGCTTCGGCTTGCAGCTGGCCTGCTTCGCGCAGGGCGTCGTGGGCGGCCTCCGCGGCGGCCTCGCCGGCCCGCAAGTGCCCCTCGGCGACTCCCGCGTCTCGTGTGCGGATCCTTCCTTGAGGAGGGAGCGCCGGCATAGAAATCGACTCGCCAAGGTGTTCTGAGATGAGTGTGGCCTCGCGGCCAAGGGTTGCGGCTCGTTGGAGAAGGACACTGTTCTCCACAAGCCGGGGAGTCCTTGCGGCAGCCTTAAGTGCTTGCGCTAGGAGCTCCCCTATGCGTTCTAAAGCGCCGTCAAGTTCCAGAAATGTATTATCGTTCAAGGCGTTTCTGGTTTGGCGGGCTTCGTCTTCGATTCCTTTAAGAACTTCAGACAGCTGCAGCGGCGTAATATCCGTTTCAGGTTGAATTTTCCTCGGCGAAGAATCGAACCTGCCGTGATGTGTCATGGCTTCGATGACGACGCCTTCATTTTCCTCTCCGTCATTCCGTTCGTCCATGTCCCCCTCCAAAGTTTGCTCTGCGGGAAGGCTCGCCTCGCCTTCGTCGAAAGCGGCGAGGTATCCCGCAAATAGTTCGTCCTCCGCACGCTCGTCATTCGCAGCGAACCACAACGTCGCCTTTCGCCGCGCGGAGACATACTTGGCTACCTCGTCAAACTCCTCGCCCGCCTGCGTCACTGCCTGCTCTAGGCCAAGGCTCGGATTGTCCACCGCCCGGACTAGCGCGAATTCCGCGGCGTAGTTCCGGTATCCGCCGCGCGACAGAAAGGCGAAAACGGATGGCGCCTCGCTCGACAAGACCCAGTTCGCTGATAGCGAAGGAAGTGCGCCAGCGGGCCGGCTTTCCTCGATGGCCCGAAGAGTGCTTTCGATCTTTCGATAGAAGGGCCGGAAGAGACTCTCTTTGTCCTTCAGGTCAATCGCCGCAAGCACCGGCTCAGGTACCGAGAAAAGCCGTGCGACGCACGCGGTGATTGCTTCCGTCGATGGCTTGTCATCAGGCCATGCTCCGGGGTCAGAAAGTGCCTGGCGAATCAAGGAGCGATGGGCGTGAAGGTGGCTGCGAAACGCGCCGCTTAAAGAGATCTTGTCCCGGAGCCAACCAGCGTCCACGCCAGGCGCGGGCGCTTTCGGGATGTGCGGTAGGTCGATTACCTCCTCGACGTCAGTCATATCGGCTCGACCGAGCTTTCTCAGGTCCTTCTTCGAGCCTTCGCGCTTCGCATAGTCGTCAATCCGGGCTCGGACCTCTTCGGCGCGGGCCTGACAGGCTGCGGCACGCGCGCAGAACGCCGCGACGTCTGCGTACTCGCTGCCGAATTCGTCGAGCAGCTTTGCCGCGGTTTCGGCAAAGGTTGAGGAATGCTTCGGCATGAAAAGTGACTCAAGCGCCAGGTAATGACGCATTGAATTTCCATGCCCCGCTAGGTGCAGAGACCGTCCGATCTGGAGCGGGGAATGGGCTAGGGTGTAGGGAAGACTCTCCGCCGCGTCGAACTTCCTGACCGATCGAACATCCCTGAAAAGCTGATCGTAGACCGGGTTAAAGATCCAGCGCTTCGAGTTGCGGCCCATCGTGCGCGGGATGAACTTCCAGAGGAACCCGATCCCGTCAGCCAAGTGCATCAATCCGAGCATGAAGTGCGCGAAGGACGTTTCGGATTTGGGATCGAACTCCGGCAGGAAGCGACACAGCGGCAAATGGCTTTTGCCCACTGCGTCCTTCACCTGCTGCCGAGTCCTTGGCGCGGCGTGCGCTGATACCAGGGGTAGGAGCCATGCCTCGCTCATGAACGAAGGCAGCGGGCCAACCCAACACATCTCAAGCAATTCCTCGAGGAGAGTGTCCCCGGCGGCCAAATTCCGTATTTCCGCTGGGATTGCGAGCGAAGGTGCGAGCGCGATGCCCTTCCTGGCGATTGTGGGCAGGGCGGTTCCGCTAGCTGGGACTGGCCTCGAAGAGATGTCTGCCGCTCTGTCCAACGACAACGGTGCGACTGCTTTGGAAAGGATGAACAGGGGATTGGAGGCGCGGATAGCCTCCGATTCAAGCGCGTGAACAGCACTTCGCACTGGCGAGGCTATTTCGTCTGCATCAAGGGTAGACGGTTTGCTTCTGTTAGTTGACGGTGACGACGACGCGTCATGGTTGGCTGGCTTAGCCGATTCCTCATCGTCTTCTTCCGATGGTTGCGAGACGGGCGTCGGTTCGTCGGATGAATCCTCTTCGACGGGCTCGGCCGCATCCACGGCTTCGTCCTCGTCCTCCTGCTCGTCGAGGATATAGGCTGGGATGTACTCTGCTACCTTGCGCGTCTGGAATAGCGGTGCGGGCATCTTCACCGGCGAGCGCGTGTGGCCGAAACCCGTCCGCAGGCCGTGGCAGAGCGCAGCGATCCTGTCAGGGTCGTCGCTAGGCAGGCAATGCGCGACAAGGATGCCGATGGTACCCGGAAGCTTGTACGGTTCTTCGGTCAGGTCGCGGACTGCTGGCGAGTAGAGTTTCTCATCTGATAGGGAAGTGGGAAGGTCGTCTGCAGCCACTAGCTTGAACTGCGGTGGGGTGCGGTACACCGATAGCCCCTTGGCAATCTTTTGCTGCCCGTCATGGTCGCCTGATGAGACATAGTTTGGCGCCGTTCCAGGAAGACGAACCAACCGGCCAGCCTCTGTCAAAGTCGGCGTAGACTGCACGACGCTTTCGATCTCACTCCCTGTCGTTTGGTCAATCTGGACGAATGTTCGGGATTTCCGCGTAACCACATTCGGCTCGATCATGTCCTGGACCCGTACGATTCGGGCGCCAGGCCAGTCGACTGCTGGGTCGAGGGGGCGCCCCCGAAGCGTGTAGGGTCCTCCCCATCCCTTGTTTGAAATCAAGCGCCACAGGTTTCGAGCGTGCGTCCCATCGAACAGGACGAGGGGGTTCTCTCCCCGCTCGCAGGCATTGCCGACGACTTCTTCGACGAACTCCTGAAAGTCTTGCATGGCAGTCTCGCCGCTGCCGACGCTTGCTCCGTCCCAGGCGGCGACGGCCTTGAGGAGGTCATAGAATGGGAGAGGACCAGCGAAATCGAGCGTTCCATCTTTCGGGCGCGCCGCGGTGGCGGATGTTCGCCCGCTCGCGACATCGATGCTGACGGACAGGAAGAAGGAGGCTGCCGAGCGGCTGAACGTTCGATTCTGCGAGACCACAGAGATGCCGATGATTGAGCGAGGCCGCGCCGCCGCTTCAGGAAAAGCCTCGGAAACGTTCCGTGCGACTGGGGAGACGAGACCGGAATGGCCGAACATCAGATCGAGGACCGCAGCTTGAATCCGGAAGAACCACTCGTCAGCTTTCGCTCCGCGCGCGTCGAGGTATTGGACGTTGCTGTCGCCGTAGCGCGCGAGAGCGATGCGCCCGGCTATCTTGTTCACCGGGTCGTCTCGAAAGCGGGACGCGTGGACCAGGATGCGACAGGGACCGTGCTCCTTAAGAAGATGCTCAGCAAAAGGCCTCCAGATGCTCACGCGGTTCTCGTAGCGTTCTCTGGCCGGACGACCCGCGGCGGCCAGGGAGTTCCTCGAGCCATGCACGCCTTGGGGGAGCAGCCGATGTTCAATGTGCATGCGCCCGTCGAAAAGCGTTCCGATAACATCCGCGATCGCCGCTCCCTCTCTCGCGTCCGCGGAAAGCACGACGATCGTTGGCACCTCCGTGCCGAATGTCTGGCGAAGGCGTTCCGTGTTGGAAGCCCGGAGTTCGTCGAAGCGACGCGCTTCATCGTCCGCCTTGGGCGATATGCTCACGCCTCGCGGCAACGCCCCGCCGTGGAGCATCTCCCAGGCATCCGCGATGGCTTCGTCGTCGATCTCGTTATGGCCCAGAGCTCGGGCGACATCGCTAAGGATGTTGGCGGCCTTGAGGGCCGGAATATCCTCGCTCGTACGCGCCACGCGTTTGGCCGCCGGAACCGAAATTCCCGTAAGCGGCTCAAGGATACCGGACATCGCTCTAGCGACCGCGTCATGGCAATCTAGCCAGTCAAGCTCGGTGGCGCCAGTTGCTACTGATGGAGCGGGTTTGTAGGCCGGGGCATATGGTATGCCGACGAATGCGCCGTCTCGCGGCCCTATAGACACCAGCGAGGCGAACCCCTCGCCTGGGTCGATCCCCGCCCTCAGCGCGGAGAGCGCATATGCCGGATCCTCAGGGTTTTGCACGGTACCGCGGTGGACGGGAACGTCAAAGGAGATTGCCCTGCGTTCGTCGATCCCGAATACTGCAGCGGAGATTCTCCGCTGACGGGGCATGAGGTTGGTCGGAATTTCTGGGCACCAGCGCATCCGCGAGACCTCGATGCGGACGAATGGTTGCGGGAGCCCTGGCGAAGTCTCGACCGCGAGACGGGCGCGCATCGACCACGAACCGCTAGGGACACGGCGTGGGAAGGTGATGAACGATATCGCGTTGTCACGGGCGTGGGAGCGCACCAGAGCGCGGACCGGCCCCATGCCAGCAAAGAGCTCCGTCCCGGCAATCCGGCGGAATGCAGCTGCGTGGATGGCATCACGAATGTCAGGGAACCCATTTGCAAGCGGATCGGGAGCGATGAGGTCAACTATTTTCCGTTCAGCGCGCGCGATGCTGCCGCCGAGTGCAAGGCTTGTTACCTCGGACACAAGCCCCGACTGAATCCCACGCGCCTGAGCCCAAGGCCCGAGCACGTTCGTCGCCCAGCTGCGTACCGCGAGGTTTGCGGCGCGGACGCATGCCTCTTCCCCTCCAGCGCATTCCGCGAACGGCGGCCTTCCGGTCTCGCGCTCAGCCTGACCGATGAGGGCGAGGTCGGAGGCGACGTACAGGGGGTCGGGCAGCCCAGCCGAAAGAAGCGCCCGCAAGGTTGAATAGGGCAGGCGATTGCCGGGGTCGGTCGCCCTGGCAGCAGCCGAGATCGCCAGGAAAGCGTCGGCGGCTTGGGGCGTCCAACTGACGCGAACGCATTCAATAGGCTCGGTCGCGCCAGGGACTACTGAAAGGCCCAGCACCTGGATGCTTTCGCTCTCTGAACCGGGCTTCCTCCTGAAGAACATCACGCGTCCTCTGCCGCTTTTGCTGTCCGCTGAATAAGTCCCGCGCAGCGCGAGAGAGGTTCTAAGTAAGGGCGGTAGAGCGCGTCGTAAACTTCGCGGTGGATGGCATCCCCGGAATTCACGAGTCGCTCAAGAATCGATTGCATCGCCACGAGATAGCTCGTGCGCGTGCCGTCCGGCCGCGGGTCCCGCAGGTGCATGGAATTCGGCGCCCAGGCCGCATCGACGAACAAGACGCGGGTCTTGCACCCATTGCGCATCGAGCGCCCGATGGTCTGGATCACATCTATCATCACATCGGCGACAAACGCGTCGGTGAGGTTTCCGAGTGTGCCTACGCGGATGGAATGGCGCAGGAGCCGTCTCACGTCAGCAAGCGCGGCGCGGCGCGCAGCGCGCAGCGCGTTTGCCAAATCTGTCACACTATCGTGCGCCGGGAAACGCAGCGCATCGAAGTTCATGGAGTCTCGGCCGACCATCCCGGCTACGAAGTCGAAGCTCTCCTGCGCTGGGTGTGGACGGGTGAGAAAGGCAACTGTGCCAATGGCCGCCTTATCGAACAAATCTGAATTCCGAAACAATGGGCCGCCAAACACGATGTTAACGCCCCGGGACAATGCCTTCATTGGAAATACGACTGCGTCCCAGTCATCGCGCTGCCCGAGCCTCTCGACTTGGGCTGCTGTGATATAATCGCCTTGGTTCTTTTCCGGCACGCTATCGACCACAGCGACTATCCGGCGTCCGACGCGTTCGGCGACGGCCATAGCATGGTCTTTGACCAAGCGGACCTGTTCGTAACCGTTCACGACAAACGCAACCCTTCGGCCGCCAGAAAACCTGTCCGCGACCAAGGCTGGCAGCGCAGCGTTGTCACCTCGCACGAAATGGTCGACCATTGCCCGCAGGATTCGCTCTCGGTCGTCATAGGGCGCTCCGGAGAAACGGAGCGCTCGCGATGGATCCTGAGGGTCCGATATTGGCCGGAGCAGGTAGCGTGAATCCCGCCAAGCCTCGTCCGATTGGACCCGGCGCAGCACGTAGTCCGGACCGACTGGGACGTGGAACGACGGACTGTCGAGCAGGAAGGATGTCGCGCTCGTCAAGAGAACGTTAGGTCCGCGACTGACGCCGTCGTGGCGCAGAAGCTCGTGCAGGCGATAGAGGAAGAGGCGGGGAGCCCCCTCGAAGGTGACGTAGTGCAGCGACAGGCTTGTTCTGCGGCCCCGCTGCTGGAACAGAAATCGCACGCCAGCAAGGCGGCCTGTAACCGCGTCTGGCACGAGCCGGGCAGAATCCGCGCTGATGCCGTCCCGGAAGATCGGCGCCTTGTGCACACCTTCCGCCATCATAGCATGCTGGGCCGGGACCAAAGACAAGAACTGCATGACGACGCTTGAGACGTTCACCAGGAACGAGAATAGCGCCACGGCGCGCGGCTTGGCATGCTCGGGGTTCGGCGGAACGAACCCGAACATGGCTTCGCGTGCCAATTCCACCGCCTCAGCCTTCTGGACGTGCGATGGATAGGAAATCCAGTCGAGCAGCGCGTCTACGCACGCGCGGAACGCGCCTTGTACCTCGTCTTCGCTTTTTCCTAGCGCGACCGCGGTCCGCACGAGGTCGAAGTCGCGCTCGCCGAGCCCCGCCGCATCCTGCGACCGGAATAGGGCCTGGCGGACGCAACCGTCCCAGAAGGCCATGATCGCGCCGATCCGCTCGTCCTCGGCCGCGCGCTCGGCGTCGGTCATTGTCTGGCGGTCGCCACGTCGAAAGAGGTCTGCAGCCACGCGGTTCCCCGTGACAAACGCGTCGTCATACTCAGCAAGGAAGCGAGATCCGCTCGGCGCACGGTCGTCTTGAAGCTGCCGGATAAGCGCCCGGTTGAGGTCCATGAACCGCGTCGCCTTGCTCGCGTAGTCGGCAACGTTGCTCCCGGTTCGGTCGTTCTCGCCGAGGGCTAGAGGCTTCAGAAGATCGTCAAGCAGCCGGTTTTCATAGGAGGACTTCGCGCCGGAAATGCTGATTTCCGAAACAGCCTGCCGGTCAAGTGCTGACTGGATTCCGTCGGCCTCGTCCGCGATAACGACGTCCGCAGTCCGGGCGACCATCTCTAGATGGCGGAGATGCTCCTCTGCAAAATGCGGCGGCAAGCGCGTGTCAAGCGACATCACGTGGCCCAGCCAGACATGGCGCTCGGCGAGTTGGCGGGAAGCCTTCATGCGTCCGCACCAGGATGCTGCCGGGCAAAGCGAAACGCTTTCGGTAGGACGCAATTCGCCGTTCGCCTTCAGTCGCGCCTGGACGACGTTCGCGCAGGGCGGGTCGAGGTGAGGAAAGGGTTGTTCGGGACGGTAGTCGTCGTCGAAACCGGCGAGTGCGCAATTGACGGACATGAGGTCTGCGAACGGCACCGTCCGGCCAAAGCCCCGCGCCTCGTCCAGGGACCCGATGCGCTCCGCGAGTTTGCGCGCGTGGCGTAGACGTGTCTCGGCCGACTGCCCCATGAGCAGGCCGACCTCGATGCCGTAACTATATAGCTCCGACATAAGGTTGAAGGAGACTTCGATAGATGGAAGAAGCACGACCGTTCGTAGCGATCGTTCGTAAAACCAGGCCACCAGGAGAGTCACAAGCGTGGTCTTGCCCGTGCCCGGCAATCCGATCATGTGTTTGAGCCCATCAAGCTGGATATATTCGACAGGTTCGAGCTGGGAACGGTCGGCGGCGGGCTGAAGAACCTCCACCTTGACAGTGCCGGCGGCATCCCAGAGGCGGCGGGACCAGCCCTTCGATGCTCGGTTGGCGTCCGCAGCATCGATGGAGTCGAAGCGCTCAGCGATGGCCTGAAGGTCAGCGAGAGGAATCGTCACAGGCGCCCGGGGCCGCAGCGCGCTGTCGTGGCGGGGGGCGACTCCGAGGTTCTGGGCAACGTCCGAGAGATCGAGAGTAATCCGGCGTCCGCCGACCTGCCTCGGCTCGACCGCAAACGACCTCCTCGCGTCCGCAGCGGCAAGTCCATGCTCACGAAGCGGCAGCCCCGCCGCCAGTGCGTCAGACCACTGGACGATCCTGGGGTCGTTGCCTGCCGTCCGCCGGAAGCTGATATTCCGAGACTTGGGATTAATCTGAAACGGTTGGTCGACGTAGCTATCGTCTTCCTGCCGGCGGCTCTCCTCCCAGGTGAGGAACTCATAAACTGCTTGGCGCAGATCACTCTCGGAGGTATAGCTCACGCCTAACTGACGAAGAGAGAAGGCGGCGCGCGCGAAGGGTGCCCCGGCCGCATGGTCGGACACGGAGCCGAAGCCGGTCAAAAGAGGCGGGATGTCGGCAAGAGCCGAGAGACCGAGGAATTGATCCACTGCCGCGCAAAGCCACTGCACGGCAACGATGCGTGTGAAACCCTCCGGCTTTGCCCTCAAACACCAAACTCCGTCATCACATCGCCGACCGACATGAACTCGATGCCCTCCGGGCAACCGGACACCAGAGAAGCGGTGCGAACGTAATCGCGGTCGATCCGGATCAAGAAGTCCGGTATCGCCACGATCCTGCGACGAAACGCAGCCAAGCCGCCTATACCGCGAGCGAAGCGCTCCCCGATCACGGCCGCGCTCGAATAGGACTTCACGTCGATACCCACCTCGATTCCGCCGATGCTGATGTCGGCGGCGTCACACATAGGGTACAGCTCGACGTCGGGCCTGCGAGGCCGCAGGAAGTCATAGAGACTAATCTCCGGGAGTCCGGGACCGACCCAATAAGTCATGATTGCGGGATCTGCGACTCTCCACTCGTTCGGTGCCGCAACTTCATGTTGGTCTCCGACGATGGCTTCTGGCCACGACATCCGGCACTCCCGGACTGCACAGCGCCCAAGCGGATACGAGACCCGGTCGGAAACCGGAATAAGTGGCGACGAGCAGTGGCCGCAGATACGAAGTGTTCGTCCGTGAAGTGCTGAGGCCGGCAACGGCCGGAAAAAGCTGGGAAGGTCTCCTGCGAGCTCTGGCACCTCCTGTGCAAATGCAAGCACCTCCGAACGGCGCCGACAGGGTTGGCGGACAATGTTCTCGCGAACGAGTCGGTAAAGCTGGGGCGCTGCGGCACCGACAGCCGACAACGCGGTTCGAAGGCGCTCGTGAAATATATCTTCGGCAATTCCTGACTCGTCACCGATATTGGCCAGTTGGAGGCAGTCCTCCGTCGGGGTGCCATAGCCTGGGTCGACGAGTATAGCAGCCCGCTCATCGCAACGGGCAAAGGCAATAGGACCCCACTCTCCAACTGGCAGACAGGCCATCGCCGTGAAGGAATTCACTTGGGCGCCGATATCTTGCTCGTAACCGTCGCGGAGGGCAATTGCAGAGACCAACGCCATCCCTCGGCGGAGGGTCTCGGGCATCGACGGTCCTTGGCACAGCACATCGCCGGAGGTGACAGAGGCCCGGTGAGCTTCCACTAATCCCCGCGCGGCCATTCGAACGGCAATGCTCGCCCGGTCCATTATACTTGTCGTGCCTCAGCAAACTGTGACGCTTGCACCGAACGAGACCGATGCTTGTCTACCGACATGTACGCCAGTTCATTTCCCCGAAACACGGGATTGCGACCCCACCCAATGAAATTGGGGAGACTATACAAGTTAATTCTGGAGCGCAATTCTGCCGAATAAGGAAACGGTGGAATAGACGGGCCTTTTCGAAGGGCGAGCCTAGTTCCGACAGCATCCTCTTGATCGTGCGACATCGGGCAATTGAGGCCATGGAGGCGGCCATAGATGGCGACACCGGCGAGCTGTCAGGTTGCTCCTCGAGCGTCGATTGGGTCAATGTGATCTTGTAAGATTGCATCACTTCGTCTGGCGACAATCCCCAGCCTCGGTCGGCGCGAGCGATTGTGATCGGCAGGACGTGGGCCAGCGCGAGGCCATGGAAAGCTGAGGCAACCAAGCGCGAGGCCCTTCCCATCGCACGTCCTCCCGTTGTCGCCACACGCCTCAAGCTATCAGCGGGCCTTCCGCGGTGTCGACTTCTTTGCAACCTTGGCTTGGGCTTTCCGACCAAGTCCCATGGACTTGGCCATTTCCGACCGCGCAGCTGCATAATTGGGCGCCACCATAGGATAGTCCGCCTTCAATCTCCACTTCTCGCGGTATTCGTCCGGAGTGAGGCCATAATGAACACCAAGATGGCGCTTCAGCGATTTGAACTTCTTTCCGTCTTCGAGGCACACGATGTAGTCGGGAAATACCGACCTCTGTGGATTGACTGCGGGCGCCTGCGCCGGCGTCTCAGGTTCGGCTTCCTGGCCGATCCTTGAAAGCGATGAGTTCACGCTAGAAATCAGTTCGGGCAGGGAGGTCACGGGCACCGCGTTCTTACTTACGTATGCGGACACGATGTCGGCGGTAAGCTCGATCAGATTGACGGTATCGTCGGCCAAGCAAATTCTCCTTTGAAGGTATTGGTCTACCAAGAAACCCCAGTTGATTTGTTCAACAGAAGAACTGCACTTTATATTGGTAAAGGCAACTGGTTTATGCCTGCTCGGTCGGCTCCCGTAGAATCTTCCGACTCTTTGGGGAATGTTTTCCCGGCCCGCCGAGTGCTAATGGGGCCAACGTCGGATAGGTTGCTGCGAACGGGGCCTCGGTGACATCGTCGCCGAGGTCCGATACGGAAAGCCAAAGAAGGCCAGCCATCGCGTCCAATACTTACAGCCAGCAGTAACGCTTCCTAGGCTCTAGTTGGCGGATTGATAACTGCCCAATTTGAGAATCTAATGCGGCGTTCCCAGGGGGACGGGCATGAAGGGGAAACTCGCGTCCGTTGTCACCGTGTCGCTGGCGTTGCTCGTTCCAGGCGGAATGGCGCGTGCGCTGGAATACCAGCTTCCGTCTGACCCGATTTCTCCTACTTCGGCCAGCGAATGCGACGAGGTCTATGACCAGTATTCCGCGATCGCCGATCAAGTTGGCACCCGCGCCAAGGCGGCGGGAGACCAGGCATGGGCGATCGTCCTGCAGTCGGGACCTGGCGATCCGGAAGCCAAATCCCTTTACGCGCAGTCTGGCCAGCTGTTCGACGAGGCTTCCCAAATCCGCTCCGAAGGCTCTGCCGCCCGTCTTCGCTGCATGAAGCAGGTGTATGCATATCAGGCGTCCCATCAGGACGAACAGCGGCTTGGCTCTTACGGTTCGCCCGGGAAGTATGCCGCGGACCTGAGCGGCCCGGTGGCGAAGGCAGCGGCGCTGAACGGCATCAAGACCTTGGATGAACTGGGGAAAATCCCTCCAGACCTGGCGATCTTTGAAAAGGTGAACAAGATCGGCGAGACGGTGAGCGACCTCTCTGGACGTGGAGGGGCCGGAGGCTACCTAAGCCAGTTGGTCGGTGGTGTCTCAGACCTACAGCAGTGGGGGCCGCTGCGGACCTTCATGGTCAAGAACTCGCTTAGAGAGCTCCTTGCGATCAACAGCGCGGCGACGTCGGCCCTGCAGTCCGAACTGTCGTCGTTCGACAGTTCGGAGATTGACCGCATGGTTTCAGACGCACGCCGGGCCGACAGCACGCTTCTCTCGGGGAACGTGCCAGCGTCGGGCTCGTCAGGAGCGGACACGTTGTCGGACGAGGAACTGGAGGCGTATCGCGAGCACCAAGGCATGTATGCCGGAAGGGGAGAGGCATACGAAGAAGCCGTCGCGAGCATGCAGCGTGAGTACAGGAAAGTTGTCGGTCGCCCTGCTTCGAACGGCGGCGGGCGAAGTGGCACCCGGTATTCAGCCACACAGTGTCAGCAGCTGCTGGAGCAAATCCAGGAATACAATCAGCTACTTCCTCAATATTCGGCAGCAGGGCAGGGCGCCATGATCCAGATGGGCATAAACGCCAACCAAAGCGCCTGCAACAGGGGGTGTCGATGACCGGACGCAGGTCCACGCTTGGCTTCCTGTCTTTCGGAGCCGCCGTTGCCTTGGCGGCGTGCCTCGGGGCCACGACGGGTCCGGCATTCGCGGAAGACGCGGGTGCGCAGCCGAAACTGACGACGGGAGGTGCGTCTTCCTCGTCAGCTGGCTTGACGAAGACGATAGAAGACCTGCGAAAAGGCAGCCTCACCCAAGCCGAGTTCAAGTCACTTGACGGCAAGGCGGTGGGAGACGCCCTTTCCTATCTCGCCGGCCGCAATGATGCCGAGATGATCAAGCGTCTCGTAGCCTTGGGCGCTTCGCCAGACCAGCCTAACTCGTTTGGCACGAACGCGTTGATCGTCGCGATCGGAGGGGACAGCCTAGCCGCCGCATCGGCGTTGATCGCCGCCGGAGCCAATCCGAAGTCGGAGACGGCGAGAAGCACCCCCCTCGACTATGCGAGCAAGGTAGGCTCGATCGAGATGAAGGCCCTGCTGGACGGCAAGGTCCTCGATGCCGGGGAGCGACTTCGCTTGGCCGCCAGGAAAGGCTACCTGGAAGCCATTCGCGAGTTGGCCAAGTCCGGCGTGGACCTGAATTCGGCGGACGGCCAAGGCGTGACTCCGATCCTGGAGGCAGCCCAGGCAGGCAACCATGAAGCGGTCAACACGCTGCTCAAGCTCGGCGCAGGCCCGGACGGCTCGCCGAAGGCTCAGGTCACCCCGCTGGCGGTAGCTATCGTTCTCGGGGACGCGGAGATGGCCAAGGCCTTGCTGGACGCCCACGCATATCCAGACATGAAGGTGCAGGGCGTTCCGACGCTTACGCTGGCCGTGGCCGCGGGCAGAAAGGAAATCGTGGACCTCCTCCTTGCCGCGCAGGCGGACAAGGGAATCAAGGGGGACGATGGCACCAGGCCGGCGGACGTCGCCGCGGTTATGGGACAATCCTCCCTTGCACAGGAGCTTGGCGGGTCAAGCGCGTTCAAACCCGCGACGGATCTGTTTGCCGCGATAAAGGCCAATGACGAGGACAAGGTGAAGGCCGACCTGCGTGCCGGGACGGACCCTAACCAGAAGAATGAGGAAGGATATCCGGCCCTGGTCTATGCGGCCGCTTTCGGGAACAGCCGTCTGGTCCATGACCTCTTGGTGGCGGGAGCTGATCCGACGACTGTCGGTCCTGGCGCTGTCTCCGCTATCCTTGCCGCCTACGCGCGCAAGGATACGGAAGAAGCGGTTTCCATCGCGAAGACATTGCTCGAGGGAAATCCTGATGTAGCCCGGCGGCTCCTGACCATGAAGGACGCGAAAGGAAGGTCGGCGGCAGTAGTCATGGCCGCCCATGCCCGCTACCTGGATGATCTTGTTTCCTTTATGGACCGAGCCCAGGTCGCGCAGTTGGCCAATGCGCAGGACGGAGATGGCATAACCCCGCTTGAGGCGGCTGTCTTGGCCGACAACGATGACATCGTGAAAGAATTCATCGATGCCGGAACTGAACCGGACAAGGTGAAAGGGGATATGTCGCTGCAGGACCTGGCGCGCGCCCGGGGTTCGTGGGCGGCCCTGGCCCGGCTGCCGAGCGACCGTGTCCTTCCTGACGGCCTCGAGAAAGGAGCGTCGCAGTCCGTGAAGAAGGATTTTCAGTCTCTCCTTGCCCAGTGGGGATACTACAAAGGCAAGGTGGACGGGACTTTCGGGAAGGCGGCGTTGGCGGCCGCCGCGGCGTTCTTCAAGGACCGCGGCAAGGAGATCCGGAAGATGGAGGAGAGCGGTTCCGATCCAATCCCGCGCGAGGAGAGACCAGGTGCAGCACCAGGCGATGCCAAGTTGACGTTGGCTTGGCCCAGCGAAGGAGGCGGTTGCACGTGGAAAGTCATCGACTGGAACCCCAGGAACAGGAATTCTTCCGCCAGCTTCGTCGGCTGCGTCAAGGGAGGGAACGAATGGAACTCCCACGGGATTGGCTACACGGTCTTCGGTGATGGCTCGGAAGAGATCCTGCTTTTCGGCGACGGAGGATGGAAAGGAGAGGTCCAACTGAAGTGAGCCTTCATCCGCCTGGGGCTGTCGGCTTCCGGTGGCGGCGGACAATCCGCGAACTGCGCCTGAATATCGGGATCGGGTTCTGACTAGATTTCAGCCCACCCTCTCCAAGAATAGTTGGAGCGACTTGTCGACCATTTCGGAGCGAGGGTTGAACAGGCTGTGATTTGCACGCGCCCTAGAACTAATGTACCTGCTAAATCATGAGGACCAGTCGGCGCTATGGGCAACCAAGATAAGCCTTCCTCCGAAGTGTTGGGCATCCTACTACCCTTGCTCGGCTTCGGTGTCCTTTTTGTTGCGTATCATATAACGAATCCACCACCTCCAGAGACTCCGAAAACCGCCGTACAGTTGAAGTTTGAACAGGAGCGAGCGGCGGCGCGCGAGCAGGCACAGGCGGAGAGTGCGAAAGCGCAGGCGGAGAGCCAAGCCCGGCACGCAGAACTTTGCAGATGGGTAGCACTATGCAAGAAGTACGGGGAAGCTCGGCAGGCTTGTGCAGTAGCCGGCGATTTCCAAAATTGCCTCGAGGTAAAGATGGGTGAAGTTGCTTCAATTTTGAACCAAGACTGTCACAACGACGGAACGCTGATCAACGATCAAAACGACACGCCAGCGTCGTGGAAATGCATCGACGTTAGCATCGAGGACACGCTGCACATCGGCAATTAGCTCCATCTCGGACAATGCCCGATAAAGCCCGTTATCAGGCAGTCTTGTCAGTCCTTCAACGAGGCGGTCTTCAGACTCAGAGCGCCTCGCGTTAGGGCCCACCAAATATCATGCGCTGCTAATGTTTTTATGGTGCGGCCGCCATGGATGCGATAAAAGCAAGGGCATAGTCCAGACAGGGTACAGGACGGGGTTACAACATGCTGCGTGATGAGCAAGACGAAGCCATCATCGACCGCCTGTATGAAGCCGCCACGATACCTGAGAAATGGGGCGGCAGGGGCGTATTGGAGACCCTGGCCAACCTTTGTGACTGCACAGACTCCGCAATAATGTCAGTTCGCGACCACGCCCTAGCAGGATGGACCGCCAACGAGACAGCATTTCCGAAACTGGTCGTTTACCTTCGCGACAATTGGATTGCCCAGAACCCGTACGTCGAGAGCGACGAACGCCTGCGCCGGTTTTCGCAGCCTCGGTTCGTTCTCGCCACCGAGGTGATGTCGGCCGAGGAGATGCAGGAAAACTTCTACTACCAGAATTTCATGCGTCCGTACGGCATGTACTGGCACGCTGGTACGAACGTCATGTCGCCGAACGGCGATACGGTGAAAGTTTCGGTTCACAGGGGTTACGACGCAGGACCGCTCGATCCCAAGCTCGTCGACAGGCTGAACAGGCTAAGACCCCACATCGCTCGCGCCTGCGTCATGACTGCAAGGCTGAGGTTCGCTCAGCTTCATGCCGCAGTGGAAGTCTTGAACTCCGTCGGGCTGCCCGCCGCGGCCCTGCGGGACGGGCGGCTGGAGGTGGCGAACGGCCTTTTTGAAATATTGATGCCCGACGTCGTCCAGCACCGACGCCAGCGCCTGACGTTCCTGCAGGCTTCAGCCGACCAGAGGTGGTCCAGCATCCTCGAGAAGCCAGCAATGCATCGGAACGGAACGTTCCCCATTTCCGCGACCGAAGCGCGCCCGATGATGATCGTCCACGTTCTTCCCGTTGCCGGAGCGGGGAGGGACATTTTCCCGGTCGCGGATTCGCTGATGATCTTCGCGTCGAGCGAGACAAGCCAGAAGATCGCCCCCGAGATACTGCTCAGCCTCTTCGATTTCACGCCAGCGGAGATTTCCGTGACGAACAGCATGCTCTCGGGCACGCCGATCGAGGAGATCGCCAGGGCGCGGGGAGTGTCGGCGGACACCGTGCGCGTCCAGCTGAAGTCAATTTTCGCCAAGACCGGAACTCACAGGCAGGCAGACTTGGTAAAGCTCCTCGGCGGCATCGCAAGCGCCTCGAACATCATAGACCGCCCGCCTGCGGAAAAGCCGCGTTCCCACTAGCGGCGCGCATACGGACTGATGGGCTTCATACGCCTTGGTAAATCTCACTTCTTGGTCAGGAAGGCCTTGCAGGACGGGGTGATTTCGCTCAGGTGCTGCTTAAGACAGCCCTGTGCATTGATATCATTGGTCATTTTGCACACTCGCAGTGCGTCGGCATGACAAGGCGTCTTGTAAGCATCCTTCGCCAAAGCGGCGTCGGTGAGGAAAAGCGAGATAGAGGCCAGAAGCGCCAGCTGAAGCGGCTTTCGATTTTGCATGGTTGTTTCCCCTTCGGAAATGCGCGCGGAAGCGCAATATATCTACGACCACGCCAAACTAAGTTAATTTCGTCCGTCAGTCATACCCCATATGGGGCATGGGAATGACTTCGTGGCGACTACAATTGCGGCCTGTTGAGGGGCTATATACCTGTAGGGAGCAGGTGTCTGCCAAGGAGACAGGAACGGCTATTCCGGCTCGATAGGGTGAAGATGCTGACTACGAACGTGTCGGTTGCTTTTACCCGCCGACGATTTGGCTTTACTGTATATTCCTGGGAATCTGGAGCAGTGCCTCCGGCTCGCAAGCCTTGATTGCACTGGAGCGACCGAAACAGGGTTCCACCAGCCAGATTTCCCGGCGGCCGGTCACCGTTCGCGCAGGCTGTCATGCCCGTACCGCAGCAAAGGGGACAACAGGTAGTCGATGACCCTGCGCGAACCTGTCTTGACTTCGGCCGTGACCGCCATTCCCGGCGACAGGTCGATCACGTTGTCATCGACCTTCATGCTCGTCCGGTCGAGCGAAATCCTCGCGACATAGACCGAAGCCTGGCTGCTCCGTTCGCCGCTACCGGATCGTTCCAGCGTTGCGGCGCCCGCATTCTCCTGCCCGGCATCGCGCGGTATCGCGTCGCGGGAGACGCTCAGCACCTTCCCGTGCAGGAGGCCGTATCGGGTGAAGTCGAAGGTGTCGACCTTGATGGCGGCCGCTTGGCCGGGCTTGATGAAGCCGATGTCGCGGTTCGAAACCATCGCCTCGATCTCGAGATGGCTGTCGGTCGGCACGAGAACGAGCAGGGGCTGCGCAGGCGTGACCACCCCGCCCACCGTGTGCACCGAAAGCTGCTGGACGACCCCGTCGATCGGCGCAGTCAGGACCTGGAGATTGGTGAGCTGCTCGGCCTTGACAAGGTCGGCGGCGAGGCCTGCGGCCTTCCGCCTGGCTTCGGTCAGGTCGCTGAAGAGGGTGCGGTCATATTCGGCATCGGCCTGCCGGCGGGCTTCGACGATAGCCGCCAGCGATGCCTCCGCCTCTTGGTGGCGGCTTTTTCCGACGACGACATCCTGCTGCTGCTCGACGAGCTGCTGCAAGGTATCCAGGTAGTCGAGCTTCGAATCCAGTCCCTTGTCGAGGAGGTTCTTGCGGACCTCCAGGCGCTGCTCGATGACGGGTATGGTCGCGTTCATCTTGTCGACCTGCGCGTCGATCGTGTCGCGTTCCGCCGTCTTTTGCGCCTCCTGCCGGTCGAACGACGCCAGCTTCGCCCGGTGCTCCTCGACCTGCTTTGCCAGGAACTGGCGCTGGTTCTGGACAAGCTCCGCCGGAGCCTCGTCAGGCGGCTTGAAATCGTCCAGGGGATCAGCAGCGGTGCTCAGCGCCGCGACGAGGCGGGCGATGTCGAGCTGGACCGCCACGAGGTCGCCGCGCAGGTGGTCTCGCTCCGCCGCGTTCATGGTCGGGTCGAGTTCGACCAGGACGTCGCCCGCCTTCACGGCTTGCCCGTCCTGAACGTGGATGGCGCGGACGACGCCTGCCTCGAGCGGCTGGATGACCTTAGTCCGCCCGCTTGGGATGATCTTGCCCGGCGCGGACGCGACGATGTCGACCTTGCACAGCGTCGCCCAGGCGAGGGCGAGACAGAAGACGGTCACGATGACCGCTGCTATGGCGCGGCCTATCGGCGAGGGCGGTGTCTCGATGATCTCCAGCGCCGCAGGAAGGAAGGCGAGCTCATGTCGCCGCTGCGGCGCCTTCGGAAACGGAACGACCTTGCTGGCGGATCTCATTTGTGGCCCGCCTGCAGCCTGTGCAACGAGGCGTAGCGGCCGTTGCCGTTGACAAGGTCGTCGTGCGTTCCGTCCTCCACCAAACGCCCCTGGTCGAGGGTAAGGATTCGGTCCGCGCCGCGCACGGTGGAAAGCCGGTGCGCGATGATGATCACGGTGCGGCCCTCCGCGATTTCCTCCATGTTCTGCTGGACCACGCGCTCGCTCTCGTAGTCGAGGGCGCTTGTCGCCTCGTCGAAGATCAGGATGCGCGGGTTGGTGACAAGCGCCCGGGCGATCGCGATGCGCTGGCGCTGACCGCCGGACAGGGTGCCGCCGCGCTCGCCCACGATGGTGTCGTATCCCTCCGGCAGCTGCAGGATGAAATCGTGCGCTCCCGCCCGGGACGCGGCGCGGATGACCTCGTCCATCCCCAAGGCCGGATCTGCGAGCGCGATGTTGTCGCGGACGGACCGGTTGAACAGCGTGGCGTCCTGCAAGACCACGCCGACCTGCCTTCGCAGCCAGCTGGCGTCGATCATCGCGAGGTCGACGCCGTCGACCAGGACGCGGCCGCTTTCGGGGACATAGAGCCGCTGGACAAGCCTTGCGAGCGTGCTCTTGCCGGAACCCGATGGGCCGACGATGCCGACGACCTGGCCAGCTGGAATGTCGAAGCGCACGTCCTTCAACACTTCCGGTCCGTCGAGGCGATAGCGGAAGGTGACGTGGTCAAAGCTGATGTCGCCGCGGATCGACGGAAGCGCTGCCCTGCCAGGATTGAAGGCAGGCTCGGTTGGCGTGTTGAGGATGTCGCCAAGCCGGGACACGGATAGCCGCGCCTGATGGAAGTCCTGCCAGATCTGGGCGACGCGCAGCACTGGAGCGCTGACCCTGGCCGCAAGCATGTTGAAGGCGACAAGTCCGCCGACTGTCAGGTCTCCCGAGATCACCAGCCGCGCCCCGAAATAGAGAACCCCTGCCGTCACCAGCTTGCTCACCATCTGGACGGATTGGCTGGCTGCGTTGCCGAGGCTGAGCACCCGGAAGCTGGCCGAGACGTAGCCTGCAAGCTGCTCCTCCCAGCGCAACTGCATCTGCGGTTCGACGGCCATCGCCTTGACCGTCTCGATGCCGGTCACGCCTTCGACGAGGAAGGCCTGGTTTTCCGCGCCGCGGGCGAACTTCTCGTCGAGCCGCCGCCTGAACAGCGGAGTTAACCCTGCCGAAATGGCGACATAGAAGGGGAACGATCCCAACACGATCCATGTCAGCAACGGCGAATAGAGGAACATCACCGCAACGAAGACAAAGGTGAAGAACAGGTCGATCACCAACGTCATGGCCGAGCCGGTGATGAAGTTCCGGATGTTCTCGAGTTCGCGTACCCGGGCGACGGAATCGCCCACCCGGCGCGCCTGGAAGTAGGAAAGCGGCAACGCCGTCAGGTGGCGAAAGAGCCGTGCGCCCAGCTCGACGTCGATCCTGTTGGTGGTATGCGCGAAGAGGTAGGTACGCAGGATTCCCAGCACCGTCTCGGCCACCGCGATGGCTGCCAGGCCGAGCACCAGCACGTCAAGCGTGCCTAGGCTCTGGTGCACCAGCACCTTGTCGACCACGACCTGGAAGAACAGGGGCGACACCAGCGCGAACACCTGAAGGAAGAACGAGGCGACGAGCACCTCTCCCAGAAGCCAGCGATACTTGCGGATAGCCCCGAGGAACCACGTGATGTCGAACCGCCGGGCGAGGTCCATGAGGCTCGCCCGGCGCGTCATCAGGACGATCTGGCCGTCCCACGCCGCTTCGAACTCGGCGCGGCTCATCAACCGCGGCGCGGCGGCGTCCGTTGGCTGCACCAGGGCCTGGTCTTCGCCGACCTTACCCACCACCAGGAATCCGCCGTCACGCAGCGACGCGATGCCGGGCAGGGGCGTGCCCAGCAGCCGTCTCCAGTCCGTCCGTCGCGCCTGCGCCTTGAGGCCGAGGTCCCTGGCGCAGCGCAGCATTTCGCGTGTGCCGATCACGCGTCCGGCGAAGCGGTGCCGAACCTGTTCTTCGTCGACCGCAACGCCGTTCAGCCTGACAAGCAGGACCAGGGCGACCAGCCCGGGATCGCTGGACGGCAAGCTTTCGGCGTTGGCAGACATCGGCTCCACGACTACCTCCGACCGCTATCCTCTACGATCTTCCTCCGACGGTCTGAGCCGCTCAGGCGTGGTGCGGCTGGGCAAGGAAACCCTGTTGGCTGATCGCCGCCAGCGACGCATCGCCGATGAGCGAGCTTCCAAGCCCGTGTCCGCCCTGCGGGAAAGCCGAAGCCATGTAGTTGACCAGCAGCGCGAGGTCTGGACCTCGGCTCTCCGGCACGCTTGCCACGAGCGGCGGCGCGGGGGCCGCGCTCGGGTCGATCACCAGCGTTCCGGTGCCGCTGCTGTCCTTCGAAAGCTTCCAGGTGGAATGCGTATAGTCGCCGACGAGGCTTAAGCTGACGCTCTGGGTCCCGTTGCTGATCTTGAGGGTGCCGCCCGCGGTTGTTCCCGTGTAGACGGCGGTGGTTTTGCCCTTGACGAAGCTGAGATCGGCAAGGTCGACGGCATTGTTCGGGGTCAATCCGGATATCTTTCCGGTGAACGGTCCCGTCAGGCTGTGGTCGAGCTTGAGCGTTCCGGTTGCTCCCGCCGCGAAGGTAACGTTCTCCGTATCGGACGAAGCGAATTCCAGGTTGCCGGTGTTCGCCAAGGTGAAGGATCCGGGGCCGATGACGGCCGTTCCGATAACCGCGGTAGCACCGTTTTGGACTGTCACTTTTCCGGATCCGCCGAGACCGCCGTTGAAGGTCGCGGTGATACCCTTCGAAGTGGCGCTAGCCAGTGTGATCGCGCCGTTGTCGGTGATCGTTTCCGCCAGGGCGTAAGACTGCGATATCTGGAGAACGCCGCCGCTGGCGATCAAGATTGATCCAGCCGCCAGGCTGCCGCCCGCAAGGGCGAAGGTGCCTGCGGAGATGGTGAGCGCGCCATTGGAACCGCCCGTCCCCGCAAGGGCCAGCGCGCCATTCTTGTTGTCCGAGACGGTTGCGCCTGCGTCGTTTACAAGCAGCCCGTAGGTGGCGGCCGCGCCCGAGATCGTGAGCGTGTAGGTCCCGCTTCGGTCGATGTCCGCGGCAACGCCAGCTGCGGGCACGCCGTTCCCCCAGTTCGAAGCCGTGCTCCAGCTTCCGCCCGCGGCGTTGGTCCAGTGATCCAGCGTGTCGACGATGAAACTTGCGGTAGCGCCTCCAGCGCCTGGGTTACCATTGCCCTCCTGCCAGCTGCTCCCGGCCACGCTGACCGAGGCATTGCTGATCAGGGTGTTCGCGGCGGCCGTGAAGGTCGCGGTATAGGTCGTCGCATTGACCTTTTGCAGGTTGCTCAACGCGCCGCCGACTGCGGCCGTATCCGCCAGCACGAAGGAAACAGGCGCCTCGCTGAAGGAGAAGGTGACCGTCGCGGTTCGCGCAGACAGGGTCAGGTGGCTGTTGTTGATCGACACCGCGACCGATGGCGTGACCGTGTCGACCACGAACGAAGCCGTTCTCCCGCTGGTTCCGGCGTTGCCGTTGTTCTCATGCCAGGCATTGTCGACGGCCACGCTGGCCGTGCCGATGTCGGTGGCGGCCGAACCCGTGAACGTTGCGGTGTAGGTCGTGGCGTTCACCTGTTGGAGATTTGACAGGGTGCCGCCAGTGGCGCTGACATGCGCCAGGCTGAAGTCAGTGGGAGCCTCGCTGAAGCTGAACGTGACCGTTGCCGTGCCGTGGGCGAGATTGACGTCGCTGTTGTTGGTCGTCGCTGAAACCGACGGGGCCACCGTGTCGACGGTGAAGCTGCCAGTGCTTGCCGCGCCGCCTTCATTGCCGGCCAGGTCCTGGTAGCCATTGGCATTGACGGCCACATCCGCATTGCTGATGTCGATGCCGTTCGTCGCCGTGAACGTCGCCGTATAGGTCTTCCCGCCGTCGCTGGTCTGCAGGTTGCTGAGCGAGCCGCCATTCTCGGTGACGCTGCTCAGGCCGAAACCCGTGACCGCCTCGCTGAACGCGAACGTCACAACAGCAGTTTCGGCCGCCAGATTGACCGTGCTGTGGTCGAGCGAGACGGTCGCCTGGGGCGGGGTCTTGTCGATGGTGTAGGTTGGCCCGGGTATGGCGGGCGGTGTGTTGAAGAAGAGGGAGAGATCGTTGCCACCGAGATTGGCCGCTACCAGATCGGGCCGCCCGTCGCCGTTGAGATCGCCGGCGGCGATGCCATAGGTTTGCGTTCCCGCGGCGTAGGTCACCTGGTTCTGGAACGTGCCGTCGCCGTTGCCATACAGCACCGAAACTGAGTTGCCGCCCTGGTTGGCCACCGCAAGGTCAAGCTTGCCGTCACCGTTGAGGTCGACAATGGTGACCGTCCGCGCTCCCGCTCCCGCTGCGTAGTCGGTCTCTTTTTGGAAAGTGCCGTCGCCGTTGCCCAGCATCACCGAGACCGTCCCGCTGCCTTCATTCACCCAGACCAAATCGAGCTTGCCGTCGCCGTTAAGATCGACGAGATGCACGCTGTTCGGCCGATTTCCCGATCCGACGTGCACCTGTGGTTGGAAGGTGCCATCGCCGTTGCCGAGCAGGACCGCGATATCGTTGGTGCCGAAGTTGCTGGAGACCACGTCGAGCTTGCCGTCGCCGTTGAGGTCGCCTACCGCAACCGAGGTCGTCTCGCCGCCTGTGGCGATCTCTTTGTAGGGTTGGAAAGTCCCGTCGCCATTGCCAAGCAGGGTTACCACCCCGCCCGCATTGTCGGCAAGGATAAGGTCGGCCTTGCCGTCGCCGTTGAGGTCGCCGATCGACACGGTTTCGTCGTTGCCCCCGCCGGCATAGTGGACCGGAGACTGGAAGGTGCCGTCGCCATTGCCCATAAGAACCGAAACGCCACCACCCGGGTCCGCGGCCACGATGTCCTCCTTGCCGTTTCCAGTCAGGTCCCCGACGGTAAGCGAATAGGCAGAGGCGACATACTGATGGGCGGTCTGGAAGGTTCCGTCGCCGTTGCCCAACAGGACGGAAATCGTGTCCGCGTTGAGATCGCTGACGATAATGTCGGCCTTGCCATCGCCATTGACGTCGGCGATCACCGGAAAGAGCGGGCCGGCCGCCGTGGGGAGCGTGACCTGCGGCTTGAACTGGCCTCCCGGCAGCGGATTGCCTGCCAGATCATCGATGCCGGTTCCGACCAGGTCGATTCCGACGGTCCCATCGCCGCTGCCAGTGTTGACCGCGACCGAATAATGCGTCGCGTCGATCTCCGTAACGGCAGCGATCGAAGCCCCGTTCACAGTGCTCGCCGGATCGACCTGGAACTGGCTGGCGTCAACGCCCGTCACGGGCTCGGAGAAGGTGACGCTGTAGGAGACCTGCCCTGCGTTGGTCGGACCGCTTGAACCGGCGCGGTTGAAGCTCACAAGTTCCGGTGCAGTCGTGTCCAGGGTGAAGGTCAGCGATGCCGTACCTGTATTGCCTGCAGCGTCCGTCTCGCTCGCGACAACAGTGTGCGAACCGTCGGCGAGTCCGGTCGGCGCGAACGTCCAGTTGCCGCTGGCGTTGGCTGTCGCCGTCTGCGCGATCGGCGTGCCGTCCACAGTGAAGTGGACCACCGCGTTGGGATCGCCGGAGCCCGTCAGCGTGTCGTTGTTGGTGATCTTGTCGGTCGACGAGATTCCGGTGTCGTTCGCCAGGCCTTCCGTCACTTGGGGCGCTGTCTGGTCGAGACTGGCGGCGTTTCCGGCGACTGCCGTGAAGCTGTTGCCCGCCGGGTCTGTGGCAACCGCCAGCGTCGAGGTGATGGAACCGTCTGCAAGCGTGGTCAGATTGGCCGTATAGGCTGTCTGACCGCCGCTGACGCTGACTACCACGGTTTTGTTGTTGACATCGGTGAAGGTCACCGTGCCGCTGTCCTCCGGATCGAGCCCGGCGACCGTGAACGCTACCGCACCTGCTCCCGCCGACCCGATCGGGGCCGCCGCGTTGCCGTTGACTGTCAGCGAATGCGCAGCCTGCCCCGACGCCACTGGACCCTGCCTGACGAGCAGGGAGGTATACGGGGCACCGTAAGGAAGATAGCCCGCGGTGTCAGGAGCTTGCTGGCCCGGCGCCGACAACAAGAACGCTGTCGAACCGTACGAAGGATTATTGGTTGCCCAAAACGCAGCCTCGTGCGTGCCCGGGGAGACAGTGTCGGCCGTCAGGCCGTACACCTCACGTGAGCCGGTGGGCCAAACATCTCCAACGCCCAGGTCAGCCTCCAGCAAAGCGACCCCGGCGGCAGGATTTGCCGTAATGCCGAAGTCTGCCCAAAGTTGCTGGACTTCGGCGGCCGTGGCGTAGCGGTATCCTGCATAGAGCTGCCCGGCGCCGAGTTGACTGGAGACGGCATCGTAGGACTGGCCCGCGGTGAGGCCGACATTCAGCCATTCCAATCCTGTGTTTGTGTCGGCTGTCAGGGTTTGTGGACCGAACGAGCTGTTTAGCAACAGGAACTGTCCGGCTCCCGAGTCCTGATCAAGGGTCTCGGCGTTGCCCGCGACTGGCGTGAAGGTGTTTCCCGCCGGATCGGCAGCGACAGCCAGCGAAGATGTGACCGTGCCGTCAGCCAGGCTCGCAAGGTTGGCCGAATAGGTCGTCTGTCCGCCCGTGACGTTGACTACCACGGTCTTGTTGTTGACATCGGTGAAGGTGACCGTGCCGCTGTCCTCGGAATCGAGCCCGGAGACCGTGAACGCCACCGTTCCGGCGCCCGCCGACCCGACAGGGGTTGCCGAGCTGCCGTTCACCGTCAACGTAAGCGCTGCCTGCTCGCCTGTGTCCTGATCGAGGCTGACCGCGTTGCCCGCGACTGGCGTGAAGCTGTTGCCTGCCGGGTCGGTGGCGACAGCCAGCGACGAGGTGATCGCACCATCGGCAAGCGATGTCAGGTTGGCCGAGTAGTTTGTCTGGCCACCCGTGACATTGACCGTCACGGTCTTGTTGTTGATATCGGTAAAAGTCACCGTGCCCGTATCCTCGGGATCGAGGCCTGCGACCGTGAACGCCACCGTTCCAGCACCCGTCGACCCGATAGGCGTAGTTGAGTTTCCACTCACGGTCAGTCCAAGTGCAGCCTGCTCGCCGGCATCCGGGTCCGACACCAGATTGACCGCAACCGTCTTGGTGTCAGTGCCGCCATCCGAGTCGGTCACCTGGAACGTGATCGTATCGGTGCCGGGCTGCACGCCCGGATTGTTGGAGGCGTAGGCGAGCGTGGCCAGCGCGGCGTTCACCTGTGCAAGCGTGCCCGTCACCGTGACGATGTTAGTGCCGGAACCCGTGACCGTCGCTCCCTCCGGCAACATTGTGAAATCTGTGCCGTTATTGGCGGAGTGACTTACCTGAACCGTGAACCTCTCGCCAAAATTGTCGGCGTCCGGGTCGACGACGCTGCCGGAAATTCCCAGCGCATTGCCCACCGTGACGGTCTGGGCGCCCGGAACCGTCAATGACGGGGTATCGTCAGCAGGCGGAGGCGGGGCGGCCGCGTTCGTGGTGACGTTGTTGCCTGAGACGTTGAACGTGTACCCGGTGTAGTCGCCAAGCAGCCTGAGGTTCGCAATGACGTTCGATGCGGCGTCCTTGACTTCGAGGGTGGTCAGCCCGCCACTGTACGAGACGGGCGTCGCGCTGGCTGCATTCGCGAGTTCGACTATGTCGTTGCCCGAAGGGGAGGAGCCAAACCCTGAAATGATGCCGGAGAACTGGCCGGGCTGGTCGATCTTGAGCGTGTAGTCGAACGACCCGCCGTTGTTGAACGTTACCCTTTCCGTCGACGCCACGGAGGATCCGAACTCGAGCGTTGAGCCGTATTCTATGACCGCGGACCCGCTGCCGGAAACCGGGCCTTGCAGGTCCACGGTCCCGTATTGCGCCGTCAACGTGCCGTCATTCGTTGCCGCGCCCGATATGTTCAGCGCCGCCAACTGGCCGGGCGCCCCTGCGATCACGATGGTGCCTGTACTCTGATTGTTGAGTCCTGTCGCCGAGATGGTTCCGCCGGGGGCCTGCCCGCCGTCCGTGATCGCACCGCTGTTCGTGAGCGTGCCGCCGATCGAGAGGCTGCCTATTGTTGAACCTGAGTCCTCGACCTGCACCGATCCGCTGTTGGTTAAGCCGCCCGTGGTCGCCACCGTGCCGCCGATAAGCTGGAAGGAACCCTCGACCGTTGAAAGCCCTTGCAACGCGCTGTTGCTGCCGGGCGAGGTGGCGTCCTCGACAAAGTCGCTTGGCCCTCCGATTCCCAGTTGAGCCCCCGCGGCGATGTCGGTGATTTGTCCGCTCGCGAATTCCAGGACCGCGTTGCTGCCTTCAAGCTGGACGTTCCCGGTCACCACGCCAGCCGTTCCGAACCCGGCCGGGCCTGTTATGTCCAGCGTTGCCTGCTGGCCGAAGGATGTCGCGATCTGCAGGTTGCCGGTGTTGTTGAACCCGGTTGCCGTGACTGTCGTGCCATCGCCGACAGAGACGGTGCCGCTGTTCGTGATAGTCCCTCCTATGGTGACGGCACCGGTCTTGCCGTCGTTGAAGTAATCGCCAATGGCCCAGAATATTCCGCTGTTCGTGAGATTGCCGGTCGTTTGCAGCGTGCCGCCGCCCAACAGTTCAAAAGTCCCTTCGACCGTGGAGAGACCTTGCAGGGCGCTGTTGGTCGTCAGCGAACCTGCGTCCGCCACCAGCGCATTCGGTCCGTAAAGCAGGAGGCTCCCGTATTGCGCTATGTCGGTGATCTGCCCGCTGGAGAACTCGAGGAGTGCGTTGGTTGGGTGAGCTCCGTCACCGAGGGAGATGTTGCCCGTCAGCACGCCCGGGGTTCCGAAACCCGCCGGGGCCAACACGTCGACGACGGCCTGTACACTGTTGCCTACGAGATTCAGGTGGCCAGCCGTGGCGACCAGGCCGCCATAGACTGTCAGCGTGGCGCTGTCCTGAACCGTCAATGTTGTCCCGGCATTGTCGAGCGTGAGCTGATTGACGGCCTCGTTCGACGAAACCGTCACCGTCTCGGTCCCGCTTCCGACAAAGGAGGCGTCGCTCGTCGCGTCCGGAACTCCCGTCGGAGACCAGTCCGTCGAGGTCCCCCAGTCACCGCTCGTCCCGTCAATCCATGTAAATGTGGCCGTCATGATTGCCTCCCAGCGTGAGACGGACGGGTCGAAATCGGTTTCTTCTGGGGTGCCATCTTCGTGGCGCTCAGCTTCCCCGGGCCCGTTGATGCTTCAACGGTGCTCCCGCCAGTTCAGCAGCGCATCACCCAAATAGGGTAGGATCGCTGGAAAACCTTGCCGGAAGCGGGAACTGCGAGAAATCCATAAAGGGGAACGCAGGCGCTCTACTTGTCTTGAGGTATTAGATCTCGTCAGCGTGCAGTAGCGAACGGCGGGATGCAGGCGACGACAGAACCCGGGAACGCGCCAGTGCCTGCTCCCTTGATGAAGCTGCTTTCAGGGATGCGTATAATTTCCCGAACACTCCTGTCTAGAGAGTATCATTGTGCCTGTTCACTAGGCCTAGGCTGTTGAGTGGAACGCGTCATTGCATCGCACACCCTGAATACAGGGCCTTGGCCGTCCTCCTCAACAAGCAGCCAAAGGAGGGTCGCGACCCTACGACGCGCGCCGCCTATTACCCGAGTCCAGGCGACACTCAACGGCATCATGCCGCCGCGCGTAGAGGCGCCGTCAATAATGATTACAGCCCCTATCTTTCCCTGCATCACGCAATTGTGAGGACTGCACCGGCCGAAGAGTACCGTTGGGCCGTGAAGAAGCATCCTCCATTTGAGCTATGTGGAGTATGTTTGTTTGAGGTATTGCTAAAGTAGCATGGTCGTTTCCCTTGGAGAGGGGCGGGCGGCTCGATGTCTATCGCAGACGAGTCACTGCCCGTCGGCGTACGACGGGCGCTTGAAGCGCTATACTCAGCCGTGGCGGCACCCGAGACCTGGGCGTCGGCGCTACACCAGATGGCGCGTGCCACCAATTCGGTTGGATGTTTGTTCTATCCTCGCAACCAGGCTCGAGCCTTGCTTCATCTGCCTGTCTCGCCCGACCTGCGTCAATTCATCGATGCCTACGTGCAGGGTGGGTGGTTCCAGATCGACCCGCGGTCGCTGCGCGGCTGGCACGTTGCCGATCAGGGACAGATCCTGATCACGGACGACGACCTTACAACGCCCGACGAACGGAACTCGTCGCCCTATTTCCAGGACTTTCAGCGCGTCTGGAAGCTTCCCGAATTCGCCGCTGTCGCCTTCAAAGCTGACAACCACCAATGGTGCATGTCGCTGCTGCGGGACTCACTGCAAGGGCCCATGGGGGCGGATGAAAGAGCGACCTTGGTGGCGCTCTCTTCCCATTTCGGAAGGGTCATAGAACTCGCCACCCTGTTTGACCGCCGCCGGGGTGCGGAGCAGATCGGCACGCTCGAGCTGGCTGGGATCGCTGCAATGCTGTTGGACTGGAATGGAACCGTGGCGGCGCTCACGACCGCCGCGGAGGCCCTTCTTGGCCCAGACGTCTCCGTCCGAGGCGGCCAGCTGCATATCCTGGACGGCGCGGCCAATCGGCAGATGGCGGATGCCGTAACCGCCTTGCGCGCGGGCCGTACGCAACCCCGCCAGTTCATCGTGGTCAGACGGGAGGACAAGCGACCGATCGTCATCCAGGTCACCGAACTTCCCAAGCTGCTGTCCGGCGCGTTCGGACGTGCAGGAGTACTCCTGCGTCTCTTCGATGGCGACCGAAAGCTGATGACTGCCAAAGAGGCTTTGAACATGGCGTTCGGCCTGACCGCCGCCGAAGCCCGGCTTGCTGTCGAGTTGGGGCATGAGCACTCGATCGACAACATCGCGGAAAAGTTCGCGGTAAGCGCGCAAACAGCCCGCGTGCAGCTGAAGTCGGTCCTCCGCAAAACCGGAACCCACAAGCAATCGGAGCTTGTCGCGTTGATGGCGAACATGCCTCGCAAGGAATAGCCAGGAAGGAACCTCGGCCGCCGAAGCAGCCCATGCGGCAGGTTCGCGGACAAGGCGGCGGTCGCGAGGCATTGGACTGAGAACGGCGGCCAGACATCGGCGGTGCGTCGCAGTGCTCGCGGCCATGCATGGGCATTTCCATCCGAGTTATATGCTGGCCATCCCCCGTCTGGGGTATGAGCGCTTTCCCTGATTGAGGTATTGCTAAGGTGGGGTCCTGTTCCGGGAAGGTTGGATGAACCATGCCCAATGCAGACGAGTCGTTGCCAATAGACGTGCAGTTGGCGCTGGAGGCGCTCTATGCGGCGGTTGCCGCTCCCGAGACCTGGGCGCTGGCACTCCACCAGATGGCAAGGGCCACGAATTCGGTCGGGTGCTGCTTCTATCCCCGCAATCAGGCCCTCTCCCTGCTCCACCTTCCTGTATCGCCTGACCTGCGGGAGTTCGTCGACGCATACGTGCAGGGAGGCTGGTTCCAGATCGATCCCCACGCCATGCGCGGGTGGTGCATGGCCGAGGAAGGCCGGACGCTTGTTTTGCAGGACGACATCTTCCCGGGCCTGGAGCGGAATAAGTCGCTTTATTTCCATGACTTCCTGCAGGCCTGGAAGCTTCCGGACTGGGCCGCTGTCGCCTTCAAGGCTGACAACCATTTCTGGTGCATGTCGCTGCTGCGCGACGCGAGACAAGGTCCGGTGGTGGCGGACCAAACGCAAATCCTTATGGCGCTCGCGCCCCACTTCACCAGGGTCATCGAGCTCGCGACCTTGTTCGATCGCCGACGGAGCGCGGAGCAGATCGGCACGCTCGAGATGACCGGGATCGCTGCGATGCTTCTCGACTGGAAAGGAACTGTCACGGCGCTCACTACCGCAGCCGAGGCTCTCATAGGCACCGACATATCCGTTCGCGGCGGCCAGTTGTATATCGTGGACGGGGCGGCCAACCGACAGATGTCGGACGTCGTGGCCGCCCTGCGCGCAGGCTTGCTGCCGCCACAGCAGTTCGTCGTGGTCAAACGGGAAGGCAAGCACCCGATAGTCATCCAGGTCACCGAGCTTCCCAAACTGCTGTCCGGCGCATTCGGACGGGCCGGGGTCCTCTTGCGCCTCTTCGACGGTGAACGGAAGTTGACGGCAGCCAAAGAGGCTCTGAACATGGCGTTCGGGCTGACGCCTGCCGAGGCCAGGCTGGCCGTCGAGTTGGGTCATGAGCACTCGATCGACAACATCGCGGAAAGGTTCTCGGTAAGCGCTCAAACTGCCCGCACTCAGCTGAGGTCAGTCCTGCGAAAAACTGGAACGCACAAGCAGTCGGAGCTTGTCGCCTTGATGGCGAATATGCCTCGATCAAGATAGCAGGAACCATGTCAGCTGATCTGTCCATCTGGCAGTCCTCGAACATCTATGGCGGACGAGCGGCATTGGATTGCCGCGAGCGCCATCCCCGTTTCTTGGAAAGAGCGATCTCACCCCTGCTGTGCAGGTCGGGATGATAAGCCCTCGCATGCCGAGGGCCCAGCCATGATGTTCAACAACGTCGAATACCGTATCGCCTCTCTTTGGGTGAGGCCGTGGAAAACGTAGCCATCGAACTCGGCAACGTTTCCTCGCACAGCATCCCAAACTAGCCATTCTCCACTGGGGTCGCACAGTGGTTCGTAAGGGCCCCCGCCCATTAGGGTAACGTTCCCGATCCTAACCTCCTTGCCGCAGGTGGGACGCCTCCTGTGCGCAACAGATTAGCCGTTCAGTCATGCAGAGGCATCCCCCATTTGAGTTATGTGCTGGCCATCCCCCGTCTAGGGCTTCTCGATTGAGGTATTGCTAAAATAGAGTGCCTCTCTCGGGAAGGTTGGGTAGAACCATGCCCATTGCAGGCCGATAGAGGTGCAGTTGGCGCTGGAGGCGATCTGTGCGCCGGTTGCCGCTCCAGATACTTGGGCGTCGGCGCTACACCAGATGGAGCGTGCCGCCAATTCGGTCGGGTGTTGTTTCTATCCTCGCGATCAGGCCCGCGCCTTGCTTTACCTGCCCGTCTCGTCTGACCTGCGGGACATGTCCATGCCTACATGCAAGGTGGCTGGTTCCAGATCGATCCACATGCTATGCGTGGGTGGCGTATGGCCGAGACAGGCCGGACACTGCTTGTGCGAGCTTGGGGACTAGGCGCGACGCCAGACCAGAGAGTCCGGTGGTACAATCGGGCCTCGCTGCGAAAGGGATGGCGGATTGCAATGCCCTGGCAGCGTTAGTCGGACGCGCCGCTGCTACAGCGGAAGTGATGAAAGCTTGTCGGCGACTGACATCGCAGCAACTCGAGTTGTCGCCCGATGGTGTCAGGCCGTATAGATCGTAATCCCGTAATCACCGATCTGGCGGAAGCCGAGCGCCTCATAGGATCGCCGGGCCGCCGGGTTCTCGGTAAAAAGCACCGCGCGCGTGACGCCGTCTCGGGCAGCCTCTCGGAGCATTCCCGCCACGACTGCCCGACTATATCCTCGATTGCGAAGTTTGGGCGGCGTCCAGACACCGCCGACCTGGATGGATTCGAAGGCACGGGCGGTCAGGGTACAAAGCGCCACCGGTTCTCCTTCCGCTTCCAGGAGGAAGGCCTCCTCGCGGGCAACATGCCCCTCGATCGCGTTTTTCGCGAATTCCCGCGTGCTGTCGTTGTTAGGAAGCCCGGTGGACTCCATCTCGTAGCTAAAGCGCCATTCCAGCAGCAGCGGGAGGTCTTCGCTACGGGCAAGTCGGCATGCCAGCGACGTGGACGCCGGGGCGGGGCCAATCATTTCGTCGATACCCAATGCGAAGAGGCCTTCCTTGGCGCGCTTGGTGGCAGGGCGTTCGCCCAAGCCGCGATGTGCGTCCTCCACCTGTGAATACGGCCCAAGCAGCGCGATCAGCGCCCGGCCCGATGCGTCGACAGCGGCGCTTGCGAGGTCGGCCGCATGGGTCGGTGCCTGCAGGAACACTCCACCTTGCCAATTGTGCATGGCCAAGCCTACGGCATCCGTGCCTAGGAACGCCGCCGCATAGGTGCCCTGAAGCGGCTTGCCCTCGTCCACGAGGCCGCCTTTCGCGAGGAAGTAGCGCAGGTAAAGGGAACTGTCGGCATGCCGGGCAAGGAAGGCCTGCAGTGCGGCCTCATCGCCGGGACGAGCCAGGCGGATTGTTGTCCCGCTCATTGGCGAAGCCCCTCATCGGTTGCCTGTCGATGCCGAACGTCTGCAGGCGAGTGCATAAAAGCGAACCTCACCATACGGACGCGACCCTCGTGTGTGGCGATATTTAAGAACACGCTAATACTCATCGCGGCATCTCGTCCATACAGTGGAAAATCCGCTGACAGATTGAATTCGATTCTCATGGCTGCCCATATCGGCTCCCAGACGACTTTTCGTTTCCATCGATCTCCTTACCGAGACCGGAAGCGCCAAGCCACGAGCTTATTTCTGCTCATACCCTATTTGGGTGATGAATTGTCCTCAAGGATGGCTATCCTTTGAAGACAACCTTGCAAAATACATGGACATTCTTTGGTGTTCCAGCCGCGTCGCGCCCGGCGGGGCTGACAGTTGCTGCCGATACATCAGTGAAGAAAGAACTGCAGAAGAAAACGAGAACGGTGCACTGATGTTTATGAATATAGACCGGACCAACATACTGCGCGGTGTCGACGAGGCGTATGAACTGGCACACTCAGGCTGGGTGCGCGAGGGGATGGACCACTTGAGCGGAGCACTATGGTCACTGCGGCGTAGTGTTACGACGGATGCATGGCGGGATTTGTGCAAGGTGGAGCTTTTGAACCATCCTATGCGCAAAATTGCGCACAGGTGTCCAATCGCGCTTCGCTCGTTCGAAAAGCCTCGAGGCTACCCGGGTGATGCAGTGACCCTGGATTATATCTACGGGATTTATGGAGCCGAGAGTCCGCCCCCTGTCGATGCGCAGCGGGCGGCTTATGAATCGAGGTTCGGAGCCCCTGCCGCGAGGGCGGTGCGCTTCCGTCGCGGCCTCATGGCCAAGCTCGTTCGTGACGCGCGACGCGAGAACCCTGGCGCGAGGGTCCTCTCGGTTGCATCGGGACATCTTCGCGAGGCTGACTTCGTTTTCAAGATGGACGAGGACGCGATGCCGATTGGACCTTGGTGGACCGCTTTCGACCAAGACGAAAAAAGTCTTGAAGTGGCCGAACGCTCATATGGAACGCGTGGGGTCGCGATCCAGAAAGGAAGCGTCCGGGATGCAATAGCCGGACGATCGACCTGGGGCACGTACAGCTTGGTTTATGCAGCGGGCCTTTTTGACTATTTGCCTCAACCGGCCGCGATTGCGTTGTTGGCGCGTATGATTGCGTCGACGCAAAAGGGCGGGACCGTCATGATTGCCAATTTTGCCCAAGAAATTCCAGATGTCGGTTATATGGAAAGCTATATGGCGTGGGATCTCATTTATCGATCGGAAGACGAAATGACGGCGATGGTGAATGCCGCCGACAAAGGCAGGATTGAAAGCCTCGATATCAGCAGGGATCCGGACCGGAATATCATCTTTGCCATCATGCGAGTGCGCTGAGAGATGAACTTCGGCGGGGTGCCAGACTCGCACGCGTCTGGTGCTGGACGTGCCGCCGCAACCGCGCTGAAACTCGCGACAAGGCTCGGCGCGGACGGCGGTTGGCGACAGCCAAAAGTGATTTTGCAGTCGGCGCCGCGTGGAATACGCTACGCCACCACCCACAAGGAGGATCGGATGAAAGCCGTCCTTGCATCAATCGCGGCGCTGGGGCTGTCGGTATCAGCCGCATCCGCGTGCAACTACCATCAATCAATGGCATCGTCGCAGGTCGACACGATCAAGACCGCGAGCGTAGAAAAATCCGACATGACGAAGGCGACGCCGCCGCAACAGATCATAAAAAAAGAAACGCCGCCGCCTAAATCCGACTAGCGCTTACCGGGTTTCTCGCAGCCGCCGTGCTGCCACCATCTGCTCGATCATGCCACGCCGCGCGAAGAGGCTTGTGAACGTTTGATCCACAACGCCACCCGCGATGCATGATGCCACTCGCAGTGACCGGCGTAACAATGCGCCGATCGACGTTTACCAGCTGCTCAGCATATTAGCCCACTGTCATGAGCGGACATGCTTGTAGCTCGTACATGGCTAAGGCCCCGGTGACCGACCCAGTTTCGGGGCATTTTTTACGTCACGAAAAAGCCCGCTGCGCGAGGCGTCGGGCAGCGGGCCTAAAAGGCCGACTGTGTGGCAACCAAACGACGGGAGTTCACAGCCGACAGGGGAGTTGACGGTAGCACCGAAGAAGTGAGCCGGCTATCGGTCGAACGGCCTATTTGCCCCTGTCCTTGCGGACTATCGAGAGCTTTGGCGCGTGGGCTTCACGAATGATCTTGGCGGCTTCGGCTATGGTGATCCCGCACTTGCGGGCATAATAGGCGGCCTCGGTTTCAAGCTCGCCTTCCAGTGATTGTTCAATCGCCCGCTGGGGCTTCTGCTTCGCCCTCTTGCCCATGTCGAATCATAGCACATTCGCGCGGCAATTGTGTTAAAGCTTGAGAGTTGAGGGGCGGTCTCATCGGCACGATTACCCTATCCCCTCAATTGGCTCGCTCTTCGGAAGAGGCGAGCCATTTTTTTGAGCCGCATGCATCCGCGCAGTTTAGTGCTGGGTCGCGGTAGTATCGCGGTTGTGATTAGTCTTGTCTTATCATCGTGGCACATGGTGGCCTTGGGCCAATCGTGGCCTGTGGATTGTCTAGAGCCATGCTAGAAGACCCCATTCGAATTTGGCAGTTTTGGGATAAAAACCCATTGGTGATGCCGTGGATGGAGCAATTCCTTCCTGAAAATCGTATGTTTCAAGACGTATTCGTCACGGTAATAGGCATGTTTGTTACGGTATGTATAGCTATAGCATTTATATATGTATTTCTCCCGCAGAACGTAGTGACTGGGATAATCGGTGTTTTGCCCGCCGGGTGTCTCTTTGCAAGTTTCAATAATAGAATGTCACGTGCCCAGGGAAAATTCTTCCGGGCCGTGAGAGATGAGGGAGGAAATAGGGAGGTTTGAGCTACTTGCCCTATTGGCCTTGGCCCTTCACCGCATAGCGTGGGAAACGTCGGCCAGCTTCACACATCGCCATAGCCGATAAACATCGTCGATTATCGTGATTTTGCATCCATGATGCCGGAAGTAGGTCCCCCGGCGTGTTCTAACTGCGCCCAAGCTTTAATGAGCGCCGGTGTACTCGCGACCTTGAGGGGAAGTCCCTTTGACCGGCGCTCCATGGCGTGCGTGCGGCGCACGTCACGGGCTGACGATAGCTAAGGCCGGGATTGGCTTCACCCACCGATTGCATGAAACCGTTTTAGAAAAATTGCGGTGCTTTCACGAAATTGCGGAAATCGGCGTCACTTGCCCTTCGCCTGGCGCCGGGCCGATCTCTGACCGCCGGGAAACCTTGGGAGGGGGGTGTGCGCGACGTATCTGACGATGACAACGACATCGTGAACCAGCTTGCTTACGTCCGGGCGGACCCGAACCAGCACGACACTGCAACACTACTGACAATGATCGACGCAGCAATTTCCGCGATCATCGGGCTGCGGATGCAGTTGCGTGTCGCTCAAGGCGACAGCGAGCAAGCGCGCCGATAGACGGCAAGGTCGACGCGTACGTGAAGGGGATGCCTTTGCAAATTCACAGGGGCAGGCGGCAAATGCGATCGTTCGCCCAATCCGAGCAAGCGATAGCCCGCCGCTGGGTGTGCCACCATCACCCGCGCGGCGGGATAAGGATGGCCGGCGCCTTCTTGTTGGGAGCGAGTGCCTTTGCGCTGGTGCCGGCGCCGGCGGCCCGCATATGTGCTTATCTGCTAATTTACTTGGAGTGGATATGGTGTGATCGCGTAGCAGTTCGCCACCGGCCGCGTTCGATACTCAGGCGCCCTGTTAAGCGCCGCGTCGCCTAGATCTTGGATTTCCGCCAACCTGCGGCGCTCCTAACCAACAGCGCCTTGGTTGAGGAGGAGCCACCAATATCCTTTAGCGAGCCCACCGGCGCTCGCAGATGCCAACAAGCCCAGCGGCCCGACAGTTCCGCGTTGGGGTTGCGTTGGGATGAACCGCCGGGCCTAGCCGACTCTGGTAGGGGGGCGAGTCGGCTAAAATCCGAAGCTAAATTAGCAGAACTGCATTGATATAGATTTTTATGCCTTTCCACCGATTTTGCGGAACAGGCAAACTCGCCGGGCGAGGTCCCCAACAACCTCAAACCCGACGAGCCTACAACCCGACCAGAAGATTGCGCGATCGGGGCCGGGACTAACCTAGAGGTACTTCAGAGCAAGATAAGGGCCAACGATAGCCGCTCCGAAACGAAACAGTCCAAGAGGCGCTAGACGGTGCCCGGGCTGGGGGCTCACAAGTGCTTCGTTGCCGCCTGCGGGACGCGCCAGCAAGCCGGATCGGCCCTACTGCGGTGTGTTAGTGTCCTTCAGGTACGACATCACAATGCCCACGCCAATCTCCCCGCGTCGCTCCCGAGTCATTTGATCGTACGCTTTGCCGATTCGGTCCATCAGGGTCTCCATCTCTGACATCACCAAATGGTAAGGAGGTGGGATTTTTCTCAGCCTATATTCCGCCCGAACGTCTTCGAGGGGACGGTAACTACCGTCAATTCCAAGCGCCCAGGTGCGAAGATAAGCAACGAAAAGTGCCGCCAACGCGTCCTCGCGGCGATCCTTATGAGCGCGACCGCTGTCGAGATAGATCTTTGTCTCCTCCATTTCACTTTTTGCAATGAGGTGATCGACGACGGTCTTTGTGTTCCTGTCTTCCGACGTCATGACTTCTGCAGCCTCACACCGGCGCCCCCGCCGTTCTCAGGGATGAACACCAAACCAGCACCTTCGAGTACCTTGGTCATTGCCACCAATTGTTGGCGACCGGGACGGATCGGCCGGCTTCGAAATTGCGGACGGTCGATTTCATGCTTGGCTCGTGCCTTGTCCATCGATTTTCGATCATTTTCGGCCGCAAGTCGAAGGTAAGGCTTCTTCTCTTCATCTTCTGCCATAAACCGCCCCCGTGAAGTTTGGGCTCAAAACATGTGCGCTTCCGGAGCGAACTGCAATCGGTCTCACGAGGGGCGGGGACAGTCAGCCTAGGTGGTTTACTTGGCCGCCGCGCTCGCCAGCCGGTAATCCTAGGAAGTGGTTCGGCGATCTGACTATTCAGGAGCGTCGTTTTCTGGCTGAAGACATCGAGTGAAGTCGACCAATTGCCCTTCGGACACTTGATCGGTACACGATTGGGCGCGGGGGCGGGTGCGCATGCCAATTCCAGGAGCGAATTTCTTGAGCGACGAAAATGAAACCCCAGCCACCGATCTTATTGGACTGACGGCCGACATTGTCTCGGCGTATGTCAGTAAGAACCCTGTCCCGCTCGAAGGGCTGCCAAATCTCATCGCATCGGTTCACTCGTCGTTGTCGACTGCCGGCACCCCAAGCGTAACTGATCAGCCGAAGCAGGAGCCGGCAGTTAACCCCAAGCGCTCTGTGTTCCCGGACTACATAATTTCCTTGGAGGACGGGAAGAAGTTCAAATCCCTGAAACGCCATCTCGCGGTGCACTACGGCCTGACTCCAGATGAGTACCGAGCCAAGTGGGGTCTGAAGGCGGATTATCCGATGGTGGCGCCAAACTACGCTGCTCAGCGCTCGGCGCTGGCGAAGTCGCTGGGCCTCGGGCAGAAGCGGCAGGAAACGCCAGGCAAAAAAGCTCCAGCTAAACGGAAGGCGAAGGGATAATGAGGGCCTGGCGCTAGCCATTTAGTCAAAAACAGAAAGCCCCTGACGATGCTGGGGCTCTTTTGAAGATGGCTCAGCGGGCCTCGTCGCGCAGACCCCTCGCGATCACGTAACTATCCGGTCCTTCGCCGAAGTGCTCCTATAAATTGCGGCGGACCTAACGGACGCCACCGGCCGGTGCTCTTTACCCCAAAGCCCCCCGCCCAATGGGCGTCGGCCGACTCTATCCAACAAGCGGGTGGCTAGCGGCCACGTCGCGCCAGATCACTCCGCCGCTCTATAGGTGCCCGTGTTGCGAGCCAGCAACAAAAGGTTGAATTCGTGGCCCGGAGACCGCTGTATGGGATTTCCCGCTTTAGAAGTCTCTCTTACACCGGGTCCTCTAATCAGGGCCTAGTCATGAGAATCAGCCTGCTTGCAGCCATTGCCCTCTTGGGTTTGGAGAGCAATGGCTTTGCTGCCGACGCTATCGCCACGACCGAGCCAGCGCCAGCGCCGCTTCTCGTGGCTTCCACCTACAACTGGTCGGGCGCCTATATCGGTGCCCAGGCGGGCTATGCTTGGGGGTCGTCATTTGGAGGCGGCTTTTTCAAGGCCGGCGGAGCAGATGTGGTCGGTAGTGTTGACCCCCGTGGATTTTTGGGCGGTCTTCACGCTGGCTACAACTATCAGCTCACGAACAATCTGGTGATCGGCGCCGAAGGCGATATCAATTTCGCCAGCATCAAGGGCAGTGTGGATCCAATGCACGACGCATCTGGCAATCCTTCTCCTCCTGGGAATTCGGCATCCGCCGACATGACCTGGAACGGCTCAGTCCGTTTGAGGGCTGGATATGCGATAGATCGGTTGTTGCCTTACCTGACCGGCGGGTTGGCATTTGGCCGATACAAATATGAGCCCAGCTATGGCGCCACCGGACCTCTTCCAGGCTCCAAGACTCAGACCGGATGGGACGTCGGTGCTGGTTTGGAATATGCCTTTACCGATCATCTGACGAGCCGTGTCGAATACCGCTACACCGATTTTGGCAGGGCAACATACGACATACCTGGGTTTCCTGCCGACGAAACTCGCATCAGGCTGAAGACAAACGACGTTCGCATCGGGTTGACTTATAAGTTCTAGGATACGGCCAGACCGCCTAGATCAGGGCGATCGGATGGGGCATGGCGCGGTTATTCATCTCGCCCGACAATCCGCTGTTCCCATCGGATCTCCTTAAGGCACCGGAATTTGATAGTAACCAGCTCCTGCGATCGAGGGGTGGGTTCTCGCGCAGCACGTCTACTGGGCTGTCGGCCGCGGCCTCCAGGACGCAAGACGGGGAGGGAAGACGATCCTGAGGCTCAAGGCCGTCGTCGACGAGGGAGGGTGGACGGTCCTTCCGGGACGAGGGCGGCTGAGTCCCAACCCTACGCCGGACAGAATCCAGACCGCACTCTCACTGGCTGCCGAATGCTTTTGGAGGCCCTGAATTTGAGATTGCGATGAGCGCCTGCGCGGACACCTGGTGGCAAGGTCATCCAGGTATTCGTCGGTGTGTCTCGAGCAAGTTCGCCAGCGTCTTAATCCACATGATGACTGCTTGTCGGCAGTTTGGGTGACGGCATGTACTTGCGGAAGAAATCGCGCCAGAATCGAACAACAATCTCCAGCAATTCTGCTGCAGGCTGCCATCGGTTCTCGCCTCTGTCTTCTCGCCAATCAATTACGAGATATCCCTTGCCAAAGGGGCCAACGCCGAAAGGGCCTTCTCCGAAGCCGCCAACGCGGAGGGTGTCGAAGCTCTTGTCGCGCGCGAAATGCTTTGTCCCGTTTGCTAGATCTTGCACCCCTCGGAACCAGACGCAGTGACGGTCGATCCATTGCAGGAAGTGGTCCTTGTCTCTGGCTGAAATCCCCATGGCGTCGCGTGCGGCTTTGTCCTTGCTTAGCCACTCGCCCCAGACCCATTCATGCAGGTGAAAAGCGGTGATGGCGCAATGCAAAGCTCGGCGTGCCGAGTGGGGCTCGTCCATGAAGTCGTCGAAATCTTGGACAAGCACCGCATAAAAGTCTTCAGCCGTTGCAATGTCGAACATCACTTTTCCTCCTGGCTTCCCGGTCATTTCCGCGTGCCAAAGCGCAAAAGCCCGAGCGAGGCCCGGGCTTTGATTGTTGGGAGATGAGCAGGAAATTCAGAGACGCGTCAGGCCTCCGTCTATCGGGAGCGGCCGTTTGGCCGCTCCAGGTACACAAACATTGGCTTGTAGGTACAAAACTTTGGGTGTTGCACCACTGCTCAAGTTTTCTCAGCTGCAGCCGCTCGTGCTTCCGCAGGTGTCGCATTTCTCGCAGGTGCCGTTCCGCACCATGGTGAAGTTGTGGCACTCGGAGCATTCGTTGCCGGTGTAGCCTTGCAGCAGCGACTGCTGGCGGCGGGTCGCGGCGAGTTTCTTCGCTTCGGCCGCCTCGTTGGCGGCAGCGTCGGTGAACAGCGCTCCGGCACCCGAAGCCTCGGTTTCCTCTTCCACTATCTCCTCGGCCAGCTCCTTGGCGCGCTCCTCATAGTCGCGCTTGTAGGCGATGGCATCGTCGCTCGCGGGCTTCAGCGTCAGAACGTTGGAGCCGGAAAAGGCGGTGGGGGCGACGCGGACAGGGGCCGTTGTCGAGCCCGAGCCGCCAAAGCCCTTAGGCTCGGAACCAACGCCCGACACCAGCTTCACCGGCGAGGCGCCGCGATAGAGGCCCTTGGAGAAGGGCGTCGCCTTGCCTTCGGTGATGCCGCGGCCAAGCGCGGTCTTGTCGAGGTCCGACTGGTCGACATGGGCGAGGTCGTGGCGGCCGAGATAGGAAACCGCAAGCTCGCGAAACACATAGTCGAGGATCGACGTGGCGTTCTTGATGGCGTCGTTGCCCTGCACCATGCCGGCCGGCTCGAACTTGGTGAAGGTGAAGGCCTCGACATATTCGTCGAGCGGCACGCCGTATTGCAGGCCGAGCGAGATGGCGATGGCGAAGTTGTTCATCATCGCGCGGAAGGCGGCGCCTTCCTTGTGCATGTCGATGAAGATTTCGCCCAGACGGCCGTCGTCGAACTCGCCGGTGCGCAGGTAGACCTTGTGACCGCCGACGACTGCCTTCTGGGTGTAACCCTTGCGGCGGTTCGGCAGTTTTTCGCGATCGCGGTAGAGACGCTCAACGACGCGCTCGACAATCTTCTCCGTCACCTGCACGGCGCGCTGCGCCGCAGGGGCGGCGATCAGCTGCTCGACTGCCTCGTCCTCATCCTCCTCGCCATCGGCGAGCAGCGAGGCATTGAGCGGCTGCGACAGCTTCGAGCCGTCGCGATAGAGCGCGTTCGCCTTCAGCGCCAGCTTCCAGGACAGCATATAGGCGTTCTTGGCGTCCTCGACCGTCGCCTCATTCGGCATGTTGATGGTCTTGGAGATGGCGCCCGAGATGAAGGGCTGCGCCGCCGCCATCATCAGGATGTGGCTCTGGATGGAGAGCGAGCGCTTGCCGATCTTGCCGCAGGGGCTGGCACAGTCGAACACCGGCAGATGCTCGGCCTTGAGGAAGGGCGCGCCTTCCAGCGTCATGGCGCCGCAGACGTGGATGTTGGCGGCGTCGATGTCTTTCCTGGAGAAGCCGAGAGCCGGCAGCATCTCGAAGGAGAAGTCGCCGAGCTGCTCGTCGGTGAAGCCGAGCGTCTCCTTCACCCAGTCGGCGCCGAGCGTCCACTGGTTGAACACGAACTTGATGTCGAAGGCCGACTTCAGCGCCGCGTTCAGCGCCGCGATCTTTTCGTCGGTAAAGCCCTTGGCCTTGAGCGACCCGGGGTTGATGCCCGGCGCCTGGTTGAGGTTGCCGTGGCCGACGGCATAGGCCTCGAT